>CAZUZO010000011.1:0-37433 GCA_964624765.1 uncultured Thiotrichales bacterium | reverse complement strand
AGCGGCGGCACCGTGGGGCCACGGTCGCCCGTTGCAAACGAAAACAGAAGCTATATCACAAGAACACGCCGACCAGGGCGAGGTGGCGTCTCGACGCGATCGGCCACGGGGCGCTGAGCACCCGTACAGGACCCACATCGGCATGGATCGCACCGCGGCGATGGGATTGAAACCTCTCGACCGATTGCTTTACTGGCCCCTCTCCCGTTTGATTTTCGTCGAGCGTATGCCGACCGATAGCGACTTGAGATCTGCGGTTGTTAACTTGATCGATCGACTACGTAGGTCGCGATCCAACGTAATGGGTCGGCGGCTTCGCCGAGTCCCTCCAGACTCCCGATGGCCTGCTGCTTCAGCTCCTGCGCCATCTGCTTGGCCGCCGCAAGTCCGACTACAGTGGGGTAGGTGGATTTGTTATTGGCGGCGTCCGACCCTTTCTGCTTACCGAGCGTCTTCGTGTCACCCTCAACGTCGAGGATGTCATCGCGAATTTGAAATGCAAGGCCGATGCATTTCGCATAATGGTCGAGTTGATCGAGGAGGTTGCGATCCACCCCTGGACGAGCAAGCCCGCCGAGCTTCACGCTCGCCCGGATCAGGGCGCCGGTCTTGTGGATGTGTAGATTTTCGAGCTCTGCGACGTTCAGTTCCCTGCCTTCCGCGCCCAGATCCAGTGCTTGGCCACCCGCCATGCCTCGGGATCCGCTGGCGAGCGCAAGGTGGCTGACCATCTCCATCCGCTGCTGCGGATGGTCCGTTGACGGTGCGTGTGAAAGCACATAGAAAGCAAGGGATTGCAGGGCATCGCCGGCTAAGATCGCGGTCGCTTCATCAAACGCCCGATGGCAGCTCGGTGCCCCGCGGCGCAGGTCATCATCGTCCATTGCCGGCAGGTCATCGTGTACCAACGAGTATGCATGGATGAGTTCCACGGCGCAGGCCGACGCATCCACAGCGGACAGTTCGGCTCCGACCGCGTTGCCGGCGGCGTAGGCTAAACTTGCGCGAATCCGTTTGCCGCCGTTCAAGACGGCGTACCGCATTGCCTCGTGGAGAGTCACCGGTTGGATGCGTGGTGGCGTCAGGCACTGCTCCAGCGCCTGATCCACGCGGGTGCGGTAGCTTGCCAACAGTGCAGGAAGGGAATGTGCGTTGCTATTCGTCATCCGTGCGAAAAGGCTCAGTGGCGAGTTCGCCGTTTTGCTCCGCCACAATCTGGATTCGTTGTTCTGCCTCATCGAGAATTTGCTGACACAGACGGCTCAGCTCGATGCCCCTCTCGAAGGCCTTGAGCGAGTCTTCGAGATTGAGTTCACCCGTTTCCATGCGCTCCACGAGCCGTTCGAATTCCTCCAATGCTTGCTCAAAGCTCGGTACTTTGCGCTGTCGAGCCACTGCCTATCTCCAGGATGTCTTGTTACGTTACTCTAGCGGGAAAAGGGGGTCAATCACAATCCTGGCGGGTCGGTGGCTGTCATCCGTCTCACGTACATTCCTGACCATCCAAATGGGTGACAACTCGTTGACCGTCGGTCGGCGGTCCAACTGATTGACAAGGCTAAACGGCTTGTGTAAGGTCAGGTATCGGTTTAGACTATGTCTAAAGTCAGCTCGGAGGCCGACATTTGGCGGTCGCCGGGATCAGTTGTCAATTGCATGGGGTAACACCCCTGGAGGGTTGGGAAATGGAGCTCAAAGGCAGCAAGACTGAGCAAAATCTTAAGGCCGCATTTCAGGGCGAGTCGATGGCTAACCGCCGTTATCTGTACTTTGCCGCCAAGGCTGATGTGGAAGGTTACAACGATGTCTCCACCGTGTTTCGTTCCACCGCTGAAGGGGAAACCGGCCATGCCCATGGCCATCTCGAATACTTAGAAGCGGTCGGCGATCCGGCTACCGGCCTACCGATAGGTGGGACTTCTGCCAACCTCAAGGCGGCCATTGCCGGTGAGACCCACGAGTATACCGATATGTATCCGGGTATGGCTAAGGCGGCGCGGGACGAAGGCTTCGATGAAATTGCTGACTGGTTCGAGACGTTAGCGAAGGCTGAGCGTTCCCACGCGAATCGGTTCCAGAAAGCTTTGGACGCCTTAGGCGACTAGATCTGCAAACGCCCAGCGGGCGGGGCTGGCGGGGTTACCGACCCCGCCGGTCATACGGATGCACAAGACCTTATGAGCGAAAAGCGTGAAGGGAGTCTCGAAGCACCGACGCGGCACCCCCTCGGTTGGCGAGATCCGGAATTTTTCGATGAGCAGGCCCTTGAACGTGAGCTCGAACGCGTTTACGAGATCTGTCATGGGTGCCGGCGATGCTTTAGTCTTTGCAATGCGTTCCCGACGCTGTTCGACCTCATCGACGCCACCGAATCGATAGAACTGGAAGAGGTCGCCAAGAGCGATTACTGGAGCGTCGTCGATCAGTGCTACTTGTGCGATATGTGCTTCATGACTAAGTGTCCCTATGTTCCGCCCCATCCCTGGAATGTTGATTTTCCCCACTTGATGTTGCGGGCCAAGGCGGTCAAGCGGCGGTCAGGGCGCATCCGTTGGCGCGACAAGCTGTTGAGTTCGACCGACGCGCTTGGAACGCTGGTCGGTCGACCCATCGTTGCACCGACCGTCAATGCCGTTAACCGCCAGCGGATGGCTCGAAGCCTGCTGCAGCGGACGGTTGGCGTACACCGCGAAGCATGGTTGCCCGGCTATGAAAGCCGAGCCGGACGCAAGCGCATCGCACGGCGCGCGGCCCCCCTGCCCGCCGACGCGGCGCAAGCCACGGACGAGACACGCGGGCGTGTGGTCCTCTTCACGACCTGTTACGGTAATTTTAACGAGCCCGGATTGGTTGAGGATCTCGTCGCGATTTTCGAGCACAATGGCATCCCCGTCGTCCTCGGGAAACGGGAACGCTGTTGCGGCATGCCCAAGCTTGAGCTGGGGGATCTCGACGCGGTTGCGGCATTGGCTCGAGTCAACGCACCGGTTCTAGCGGAGTTGGTTGAGCAAGGATTCGATATCGTCGCTCCGGTGCCATCGTGCGTCTTGATGTTCAAACAGGAATTGCCGCTCCTGATGTCCGACGATGGCGAGGTTGCAAAGATTCGCTCGGCCATCTTCGATCCCTTCGAATATCTGATGCTGCGCCATAAGGCGGGCAAGCTGCGTACCGACTTCAAGGAACAGTTGGGGAAAGTCGCCTATCACGTTCCTTGTCACTTGCGTGTGCAGAACATCGGTCTGAAAACAAAGGAAGTATTGCAGCTCGTGCCCGGTACCGAGATCATGCCCATTGAACGGTGCTCAGGCCACAATGGAACCTATGCGGTCAAGCTCGAATTCCATGAAGCGGCGATGAAGATTGGGCGGCCGGTGGTCAACCAGGTCAAACGGGCCGCCGCGGACTACTACAGCAGCGACTGTCCCATGGCCGGCCATCATATTGAAGCGGGTCTCGCGGCAAACACCGCGCCCACTCATCCCCTCACGTTGCTCCGGCGAGCCTACGGCATCTGATCGGTCCGCGGCGTTTAACCCCTAGCGTGCTACGAAAGAGGATTGTGATGCAGAAGTTGACGCGCAACGATCTGTATAGCCTGGAGGCCTATGCGGAGGCACGGCCGCAGTTTCGTGCTAAGGTTCTCGCACACAAGAAAAATCGCACACTGCCATTAGGACCTTATGCCTCCCTCTACTTCGAAGACCGGTTGACGATTCAATACCAGATCCAAGAGATGCTGCGAGTGGAGCGTATTTTCGAAGCGGTGGCGATTCAGGAGGAACTCGACACGTATAATCCGCTCGTCCCCGACGGGCATGATCTGAAAGCGACGTTTATGCTCGAATATGCTGAACCTGAGGACCGAAAGGCGGCTCTGACGGTCCTGCGCGGCGTGGAAGACACAGTCTGGCTGCAGGTTGAAGGTTTTGGCCGGGTTTGGACCATCGCGGACGAAGACCTAGAACGAGAAAACGAAGAGAAAACCTCGGCCGTCCATTTCCTGCGCTTTGAGCTAGAATCGGAGATGGTGCAGGCCCTCAAGAACGGTGCCGGCCTGACGTTCGGGGTAGACCATGACCGGTACCGACACACCGTTTCCACCCCAGAGGAAACGAGGGTCGCTCTCGTGGCTGATCTCGACTAACCACCTCGTTCGTTCGCGGGTGGAGCAGCAGTCCCGCACGCTCGCTGCCGCGCGTGGCTTTCGTGGTCCAGAAGGTTATCCGGCACGCACGGGCGCGTTCTGAGAGTGAGAGCCGGTGGTCGCGTAGCGAAGGAATCGTGGGGACCATCTTCGGGCACTCTGGGAACACTCCGCAGACTGACGCAATAGCTTTTCAGTCAAACACCTTCAGAAAGAGGTATAGCCTCTCACGGTGGGCAGGCTGCGCCCGCTGTTGTAATATCGTGGCGCGCGTTGCCAGCGGCATTGGTTTTATCTGGGGTTCCTTCGATCGGCAGGCCGTTTGCGTTGATATCGCGGGCGGTATTCCGGAACTGGAAACTCGCAAGCCGCGCGGGGCCTGTTGCCTAGCCGTGCGTCTCTAATCAACCCTTTTCTCCCATATGCCAGCGTTCACCTGGGTGGCGCTTGCGTCACGCCAGTCGGTGCATGGTTCTATGGGCGACCCACGGAAGAAATGCCCGGACAGCGTTGCCTTGGCAGCCTGTTGATGCCAACTAGGAGAACGATTAGATGGTAGAGATGGGAGATCATCGAATAGCCTGCAGGGCCTCGCCGTGACCGTGCCTTATGATGCCGCTGCGATCGAGGTGCTCACGGGTCTCGAGCCGGTGCGCAAACGTCCCGGTATGTACACCGATACGACGCGCCCCAATCATCTGGCCCAAGAAGTCATCGATAACAGCGTGGATGAGGCCGTTGCCGGTTTCGCACGTCACATTGCAGTGACTTTGCATGCAGATGAGTCCATCACGGTGGAAGACGATGGGCGCGGCATGCCGGTGGATACCCATCCGGACGAACGGATTCCGGGTGTCGAGGTGATCCTGACCCGGTTGCATGCTGGAGGAAAATTCTCCGCCAAGGCGTACCGTTTCTCCGGGGGATTGCACGGGGTGGGAGTCTCGGTCGTCAATGCCCTTTCGCTGCGCCTGGATGTTTGGGTCTATCGGGGGGGTAGGCAATACCACATGGGGTTTGCCAACGGTGAGAAGGTGTCGGCGTTGACCGTTGTCGGAACCGTGCCCAAGCGTCGAACAGGCACCACTCTTCGTTTTTGGCCGAATCATCAGTACTTCGACTCCGCCAAGTTCTCGCTGCCCCGACTCACCCATGTGTTGCGTGCCAAAGCGGTCCTCTGTCCAGGCCTCAAGGTCACGTTGGAAGTGGAGGCGAGCGGCGAGCGCGAGGAGTGGTGTTACCAAGACGGGCTTGGCGCCTACTTGATGGAATCTCTCGGGGGGGCGGCGGTGCTGCCCAGCGAGCCATTTACAGCCAGTTTTGAGGGCACGACCGAGGCTGTCGATTGGGCTGTGGTTTGGTTGCTAGATGAAGCCGAGGGATTTGTCGAGAGCTATGTTAACCTGGTGCCAACGTCCCAGGGAGGGACCCATGTCAACGGATTTCGGGCCGGTTTGCTGGAAGCTCTTCGGGAGTACTGCGAGTTTCGAGATCTGTTGCCGAGGGGCTTGAAGCTCGCACCGGAGGATCTTTGGGGTCGGGTGGCCTACGTGCTTTCGGTGAAGATGCAAGAGCCACAGTTCACTGGCCAAACGAAGGAGCGGCTCGCTTCCCGGGAATGTGTCGCCTTCGTCTCGGGGGTGGTCAAGGACGCCTTTAGCCTATGGCTCAGCCAGCACCCGGAAGCGGGCGATCGAATCGCTGAGCTCATCATCAGCATTGCCCAGCGACGGGTGCAAGCGGCCAAGCGGGTGGTGCGCAAACGGATCACCACCGGTCCGGCGCTTCCCGGCAAGCTCGCCGACTGCGTGTCTCAGGATGTCTCGCGAACGGAGATTTTCCTGGTGGAGGGCGACTCTGCCGGTGGCTCTGCGAAGCAGGCACGTGACCGCGAGCTGCAAGCCGTGATGCCGCTTCGCGGCAAGATTCTCAACACCTGGGAAATCGAATCCAGCGAGATTTTGGCCTCGCAGGAAGTCCACGACGTGTCCGTTGCCATCGGAGTGGATCCGGGAGCTTCAAGTCTCGAGGGTCTGCGCTATGGTAAGGTTTGCATCCTGGCCGATGCAGATTCTGACGGCGCGCACATCGCGACGTTGCTCTGTGCCTTGTTTTTGCGCCATTTCAGAGTGTTGGTGGCCCATGGCCATATCTATGTTGCCATGCCGCCGCTGTATCGGATCGACGTGGGTAACGATGTCTTTTATGCCCTCGACGGCGCAGAGCGACAAGGGATCCTCGATCGCATTGCCGCTGAAAAGCGCAAAGGGAAAGTACAGGTGCAGCGTTTCAAAGGGCTGGGGGAAATGAATCCTTTGCAACTGCGGGAGACGACCATGGCGCCCGAGACTCGGCGCCTAGTGCAACTGACCATCGGCGAAAACGAGGACGCGAATGAGCTGATGGATATGCTACTGGCGAAGAAACGAGCCGCCGATAGGCGGCTCTGGCTTGAGGCGAACGGGGATCTTGCCCAGGTTTGAACGGATGGCGGTATTCAGGCATAGGTAGTGTGCAAGATGACGGAGCCTAACGACTTCCAGTACGAGAGCATTGAGCGCCAACCCCTGAAGGTTTTTTCCGAGAAGGCGTATCTCGATTACTCCATGTACGTCATCTTGGACCGTGCTTTGCCGCACATCGCCGATGGACTGAAACCGGTGCAGCGACGCATCGTTTACGCGATGTCGGAACTCGGCTTGCGTGCCGGCGCGAAATACAAGAAATCCGCTCGCACCGTAGGCGACGTACTCGGCAAATTCCACCCCCACGGCGAAAGCGCTTGCTATGAGGCGATGGTGTTGATGGCTCAGCCCTTCGCGTTTCGCTATCCGCTTATCGACGGCCAGGGCAACTGGGGATCCCAAGACGATCCGAAATCCTTCGCCGCGATGCGTTACACCGAGGCAAAGCTGTTGCCTTTCGCCGACATCTTGCTGGCCGAACTCGGGCAAGGCACGACCGATTGGGTCGCTAACTTTGATGGCACCTTGGAAGAACCGGCATTGTTGCCCGCCCGCCTGCCTCACGTATTGTTAAACGGGGCTTCCGGTATCGCGGTGGGCATGGCTACCGATATTCCGCCGCACAATCTGCGGGAAATAGCGGCCGCCTGTATTCGCTTGTTGGATCGGCCTGAGGCAACCGTGGAGCAACTGTGCGAGGATGTTGTGGCGCCTGATTTCCCTACTGCGGCGGAGATCATTACGCCTACCGAGGATCTGCGCCAGCTTTACCGAACGGGTTCGGGGAGTGTGCGCCTGCGTGCGCGCTACGAGTGCGAAAACGGAACCATCGTCATCACGGCGTTGCCTTATCAGGTTTCAGGAAGCCGCGTGCTGGAGCAGATTGCCCTGCAGATGGCGTCGAAGAAATTGCCCATGCTGGAGGATCTGCGCGACGAATCCGATCATGAAAATCCCACTCGCCTAGTGCTGGTTCTCCGCTCCCATCGCGTCGATGCGGAGCAGTTGATGTCCCATCTCTTTGCAACCACCGACCTCGAGCGCAGCTACCGCGTTAACATGAATATGATCGGGGGCGACGGACGACCTCAGGTCAAGGGCTTGCGCAGCATCTTGTGCGAATGGCTAGACCATCGCGAAAGCGTCGTGCGCCGTCGGCTCGCGTTTCGACTCGACAAAGTCCGTGCGCGGCGGCATCTATTAGACGGATTGTTGATCGCGTACCTTAACCTCGATGAAGTGATTGCGATCATCCGCCACGAGGAACACCCCAAAGCCGTTCTGATGCAGCGGTTGGGTCTCACAGACGCTCAAGCCGAGGGCATCTTGGAGCTAAAACTGCGCCATTTGGCAAAGCTCGAGGAAATGCGCATTCGCGCTGAACAGGCCGAACTCGCTAAGGAACAGCATCGGCTGGAACGCATTTTGTCGTCGCAGCAGCGGATCCGGCGCTTGATACGGGAAGAGATTCAACGCGACGCGCAGCAGTATGGTGATGAACGTCGGTCCCCCATCGTGCAGCGTGCGCAGGCGCGCCACCTGGATGAGCGCGTGCTGATTCCCTCTGAAGCGGTCACGGTCGTGCTTTCCACTCGAGGCTGGGTGCGAGCAGCCAAAGGCCACGAGATCGATCCTCGTACCCTAAGCTATAAGGCTGGCGACGGGTTCAAGGCCGCCAGCACGGGACGCAGTCATCAGCGCGCCGTGTTTTTGGACTCAACGGGGCGGACCTACAGCCTGCTGGCGCATACCTTGCCCGGTGCCCGTGGCCAAGGCGAACCGCTCACGCGTCACATCAATCCCCCCGACGGGGCGAGTTTCGAAGGCGTGATGTTTGGGGACCCGGAGACGCTCTATCTCTTAGCCTCCGACGCGGGCTATGGATTCGTCGCTCGGCTGGGTGATCTGTATGCTAAGAACCGCAGTGGCAAGACGACGTTAGTTTTGCCCCCCATGGGGAAGGTGCTGATGCCGTCACAGATAACGGAACCCACGGGTGCGCTCGTCGCGGTCGCCTCCAACGACGGCCGACTGTTGATTCATCCCCTGGCCGAGCTGCCTCGCCTGGTGCGCGGTAAGGGGCTCAAGATGATGGAGATCCCGACGGCCCGCTTGCGCGCTCGTGAACAGTATCTGGTGGCGGTAGTTGCGTTACCGCAGTATGCTGGTTTGACTATCCTGGCCGGAAAACGCCGCTTGACCCTTAAGCATGCCGATCTCGCCCATTACCAGCAGGCGCGTGGTCAGCGCGGTCGGGTGTTGCCCCGTGGGTTGCAGCGCGTCGACGGGCTCGAGGTGGCGCTCCCTTGAGAGGGTGAGAAAAGATCGTCGCCAGTTGCTTGCGAGCAAGGTGGACGGCCCGCAGCCACGAGCCATATCGTGTGTGTAGGTAGAGGAGCAGCCGAGCAGTGCCTACCCGGCTATGGGGTAGGGTAGGGCAGCGGGTCTTTTCACGAGCTCATGGGTGTTGCCGGGGGCGGTAACGAGACGGAGCAGTTGAGCTCTCAGATACAGAGCACGACACAGGAATCTATGAGGATGGTGGAAACATGACATGCTGTCGTCGCGCGACTTAGATGCCGTGGTCACCAGCGGACCCCAGTCCCCTTTGATTCGCCCGTTTGCAGCGCTTCGACCCGTCGTCGAGCGTGCTGCAGAGGTGGCGTCCCCTCCCTATGACGTGGTCACCGCCGACGAAGCACGGGCGCAGATCATTGGCAAGCCTTGGAGTTTTCTCCATGTTTCACGACCAGAGGTGGATCTGCCGCTAGGAACCGATCCCTACGACGCGGCGGTTTACTCTAAAGGTGCGGAGAATTTTATTCGCATGCAAGCTCACGGGGTGCTCAAGCGGGATGCGGGATGCTATTACTATGTGTACCGACTGGTGGATGGCAGGCATTGTCAGACGGGGCTTGCGGCGACCGTCTCGGTGCAAGCCTATGACGAGCACCGCGTTCGCCGCCATGAGCTGACCGTGCCCGCCAAGGAGTCCGATCGAGTTCGCCACATTCACACTCTGCATGCCCAGACAGGCCCTGCGCTGCTCGCTTATCGGGCGTCAGCGGTTATCGATGAGCTGGTTCTAAGGGTCGTCGAGCATGCCCCGGAGATCGATTTTTGCGCCGATGATGGCGTTCAGCACAGCCTGTGGGTGGTTCGAGATCCGCAGCAGATAACCCGGCTATCCAACGCGTTCGAGGGCCTTGGCCAACTCTATATTGCTGACGGCCACCATCGGTCCGCGGCCGCTTCCAAGGTGGCTGCCTGGCGAGGAGGCTGGGCAGGTCAGGGTAGTCATGCGTATTTCTTGGCGGTTATGTTCCCGGACCGGGAGCTCAGGGTCCTCGACTATAACCGCACGGTCACGGATCTGAATGGACTTTCGGAGGCGGCGTTTCTTGCCGAGCTGAGTAAGGCTTTCACGCTTGAGCCGCAACCTGCGCCAGTGCGCCCACTCCAGCGCGGACAATTCGGCATGTATCTTGGCGGCAAATGGTACCGGCTTGGTTTAATTGACCCTGTCGATTTGCGCAACGATCCTGTGGCACGCCTGGATGTGACACTGCTCGGTACCAGATTGTTGGCCCCGGTTTTAGGTATCAAAGATCCGCGGCGCGACAGCCGAATCGAGTTCATGGGTGGTATCCGGGGCCTTGACGCGTTGCAGCAACGCGTGGATCGGGGAGAAATGAAGGTGGCCTTCTCTCTCTATCCCACCACCATCGAGGACTTGTTTGCAGTGGCCGATGCCGGTTTGCTGATGCCTCCGAAGTCTACCTGGTTTGAGCCGAAGTTAGCCGATGGGTTGGTGTCCCACGTACTGGATTAGTTCGGTTGCGCGGTGGGGGATCCTCCGGTTTTTGGGCAGGGCCTAAGAAGCTGTTTTAAAAATTACTGCGCTTGCCTGAGCTGCGTTGCGCGGCAGCTCGAAATGCTCATGTACTCCTTTGTACACTCCGCGTTACTCGCCCCATCCCTGAGGCTCGCTCCCTCGGAGCCAGCCTGCGGCTGTTCAAAATCGTTCCGGACGATTTTGTCTCGCTGCCGTGCGCCTTGCTCTGGCGGCGCTCGTGACATTTTTAAAACAGCTTCTAACAGATGGGTAACTTGTAAGGCAAGCCCACGCTTTCGCGTACCAACCGGGGAACGAGGTAGCCCGGTAGTTCACGGCGAACCCTGTCCAGCAGGGATTGGGCACGGGATTCGGACACTTCGAAGTGGAACGCTCCCTGCACGCGATCGAGTAGATGCAGATAGTAAGGGAGGACTCCCGCCGCGAACAGCGCTTCACTTAACTGGGCGAGGGCCGAGGCTGAATCGTTGACGCCTCTGAGTAGGACTGACTGGTTAAGCAGGGTAACCCGATGCGCTCGGAGTCGCTGCAATCCCGCCGCCACAGTAGAGTCTATTTCGTTAGCATGATTGACATGCAACACCAGGACTGTCTGCCACGGCTGTCCTGCAAGCCATCTCAGCAAACCGTCGCTGACGCGTTGGGGGAGCACCACTGGCAAACGGGTATGGATCCGTAAGCGCCTGATATGTCGGATTTCACGGAGGCGATCGGTCAGGGCGGCGAGCTTATGATCGGGCAGACAGAGGGGGTCCCCGCCGCTCAAGATGACTTCGCGGATGCTGGGCTGGGACTGGATATAGGCGATGGCATGCTGAAAAGGGTCCATTTCAGGGTTCCAGGCCGTGCTACGCAGGTGTCTACGGAAACAGTAACGACAATGGACGGCGCAAGCCATTGTCGTCAGTAGCAAGACTCGGCCGTGGTATTTCTCTAACAAACGTGGGCGGCGCAAGGCAGCCAGATCCCCCACGGGATCTCGGGTGCCGTAAAGATCATCGATGTGTTCTTCGTGGCTGGGCAGAACTTGTCTGAGCAGCGGATCGTGAGGATCCCCTTTGCGCATCCGTGCAACGAAGCCGCGTGGTACCCGCATCGGAAAGTCTGTGGGGGCCTGATCCTGCCTGCTCCAGGCATCCACGGGTAACTCAAGGGCCCGCAGGAGTGCAACCGGATCGCGGTACGCCTTGGAAAGTTCGGTCTGCCAAGCAAGGGTGTGGTGACTATCATATTGAAGCACAGATTTGACGTCCGCATGTTTAGCAATTAAATGATGTTGGGAGTGATGCAGACCATGGCCAGCTACAACACCAGTGAGTTCAAGAGCGGTCTAAAAGTGCTCATCGACGGTGAGCCATTTTCGATTCTGGAAAATGAATTCGTCAAGCCGGGCAAAGGACAAGCGTTCAATCGAGTGAAGTTACGCAACCTAAAGACCGGGCGCGTCATCGAGCGAACCTATAAGTCCGGCGAGTCGGTAGAGAGTGCCGACGTACACGAAACCGATTTGCAGTATCTTTATTCGGATGGTGACAGTTGGCATTTCATGGATGCGGGATCCTATGAGCAATTCACCGCCGATGCCAGCGTGGTGGGCGAGGCGGCAAAGTGGCTAAAAGAACAGGACCTGTGCATGGTCACGTTCTGGAACGGTGAGCTGCTGACGGTGGCCCCACCTAACTTCGTGGTGTTGATGGTGAGCAAAACAGAGCCCGGGGTGCGGGGCGATACCGCCAGTGGGGCTACCAAGCCAGCGACCCTCGAAACGGGAGCTGTGGTCAAGGTTCCCTTGTTCGTCGATCAGGGGGAGCTCATTAAGGTGGATACGCGTACCGGCGAGTACGTCGCGCGAGCCAAGGAGTAGCGTTGACCCCGTTGCAAAGAGACCCAAGCCCCGTTAGCAAGGAAAGGGAGGACCTCGTTCATCCAGTCGGTTCGTCCTCTCTAGAGCACCGTGCTGCCGTATACACCGTGGCTAGCGTCCGTTGTGCGATGAAAAGGTGACCGGCCAAGGCGATGATTGGCGCCCCACGGCGACGCTTGCGGCACTTCGCCGCCGAGCGCGTATCTTGGCGACCATCCGGGACTTTTTCGCCGAGCGCGGGGTTCTCGAAGTCGAAACCCCGTTATTGGGCGCAGCAACGGCTACCGGGCCGTATATCCAGAGTCTCAAGACCCAGTGTCACTCGATGGCCGGGCAGGATCTTTACCTGCAGCCTTCTCCCGAGTCGGCCATGAAGCGCCTCTTGGCTGCCGGTAGTGGCCCCATCTTTCAGATTTGCAAGGCCTTTCGCGATGGTGAGCAAGGGGCTTTGCACAACCCAGAGTTTACCCTCTTGGAGTGGTACCGACCGGGGTTCCCCTCTCATGCCTTGATGGCCGAAGCCGAGGGTTTGCTGGGGCGTCTTCTGAGGATTGATCCGGTGAGGCGAATGACCTATCGAGAAGCCTTTCAGAAATACGCCGACCTCGATCCCTTCACAATATCGACTCAGAGTCTACGCCAGTACGCGAATGAGACGATGGCGGTCGAGGCAAGAACGGCGATGTATTTAGAGCGTGAAGCGTGTCTGGATCTTATTCTTTGCCATCGCATTCAGCCTGCGCTGAAGCAGCAAGCCACTTGGCTGTATGAATTCCCCGCGAGCCAGGCGCAACTGGCCCGCATTCGCGCCCGGACTCCGCCAGTCGCCGATCGATTCGAGTTATTCATAGCCGGGGTCGAGCTCGCCAATGGCTATTGCGAGTTAACCGATAGCCAGGAGCAAGCCCAGCGTTTCCGTGGCGATAGGACCATGCGCCGGCGCTTGGGGCTTGCCGACGTCCCAATGGACACGCGGCTGCTGCGCGCTCTCGAGCAAGGCCTGCCGGAGTGTAGCGGTATCGCGCTCGGGCTCGACCGCCTCGTGATGCTCTGCGCGGGTGAAGTACACCTGGAGGCGGTGTTGTCTTTCCCGATCTCGCGGGCCTAAGAAGCTGTTTTAAAAACTGTTGCGCTTGCCTGAGCGCGTTGCGCGGCGGCGAAGCCGAGAGGCCTATCCGATGGTTAGGCGAGGAGCGAGTACCGCCCGACGCCGCTATCGGGTGGTGTAGCCGGTTTTTCCACAACCGTTGAACTCCTAGGGCGAGGTGGGGAACGAAGGGGGCACCAGTACCGTGTTTTTCGGCGGGGCGCGCTCATCTGGTTGCGGGTAGTCCAGGATATAGTGTAGGCCACGGCTTTCCTTGCGGGAGCGGGCGGAACGAATGATGAGATCAGCCACCAGTGCAAGGTTTCGTAGCTCGATGAGGTCACTCGTTACCCGAAAGCGTCCATAGAATTCGTGGATTTCCTGCAACAGCAAATTTATCCGTCGTTGTGCCTGTTGAAGACGCTTTTCGGAACGTACGATACCCACATAGTCCCACATGAAGCGTCGCAGTTCATCCCAATTGTGTGAAACGATCACTTCTTCGTCGGCGTCCTTGACACGGGTTTCATCCCACTCGGGTAGCGGCGCAGGGGGGGGTATTTCATCCAGCGTCGTCTCCAAGTGGGTGGCGGCCGACTCGGCAAATACCAGGCACTCCAGTAGCGAATTACTGGCCATGCGATTGGCACCATGTAGTCCGGTAAAGGCTACCTCCCCGATGGCATAGAGCCCCTCCAGGTCCGTGCGACCGAACCGGTCCGTCATAATCCCACCACACAAGTAATGGGCAGCGGGGACGACAGGGATCGCTTCTCGCGTCATATCGATGCCCAATTCGAGGCAACGGGCATACACATTAGGAAAGTGCGAACGAATGAAATCTGCGCAACGGTGAGAGATATCGAGATACACGCAGTCTATCCCGCGCCGTTTCATCTCGTAATCGATAGCCCGCGCCACGATGTCCCTGGGAGCGAGCTCGGCTCGGGGATCGAAGCGCTGCATGAAGCGACTGCCGTCCGGCAGAACCAATCGACCCCCTTCCCCTCGGACTGCTTCGGTGATGAGAAATGAACCTGCCTGGGGATGATACAGACACGTTGGGTGAAACTGAATGAACTCCATGTTCGCCACCCGGCAACCTGCCCGCCAGGCCATAGCAATACCATCACCGGTGGCGACATCGGGATTGCTGGTGTAGAGGTACACTTTGCCGACGCCACCGGTGGCCAGCACAACGGCGCGCGCGCGGAAAACGGATACCCGTCGAGCACGCCGGTCAAACACGTAGACTCCGACACAGCGATTTTCGGTCAACCCGATCCGGGCGCCAGGAATCAGATCCAGCGCTAGGTGGTGTTCATACAAGATGGCATTATCAAGCTCGCGAACACGCGTTGCCAGCGTGTTTTCGATGGCGATTCCCGTTGCATCGGCAACGTGGATAACTCGCCGATGACTGTGCCCGCCCTCGCGTGTGAGATGGTAAATGAAGCTGCCATCGGCCGCCTCCATGCGAGAGAAGTCCACACCTTGTCCGATGAGCCGCCGGATACAGCTCTCGGCCCGCTCGACGGTGAAGCGAACGATCTCGGGGTTGCAGAGCCCCGCACCCGCACGCAGGGTATCGTCGACATGGGAGGCGAGCGAGTCGTCCTTGTGCAACACGACGGAGACGCCCCCTTGGGCGTACAGGGTATTGCTCTCGGTCAGTGACGCCTTGGACACTAGGGCCACGCGGTAGCGGCGTGGGAGCTGCAAAGCGAGGCTTAGGCCTGCGGCGCCGGTGCCGATGATGACAACATCAAACGTTAACGTCATGGGGCGGGCTATGGAGCATCGTGCGCTGGCAGGTCATAATGTTCAAGGATGATACAGAATTGATATATTAGAATATAATTATACTTCTAAAAGACACGGCTTGTCGTTCCTAAGTCAGCCCACGTCGAGTGGTTTTTAGCTTTTTCTGCGCGCTCTCACTTTTTCGGTGAGCCTTCAGGCGCTGGGGCAAGCACAATGCGGGGATGCGGAAAGGCTACGGCGCTCCAGGGCGCGGCATCTACCACACGAACTATCTCCAGATGCCTTGGTCTACAGACAGTAGCAGGGAGCGCAGAGCCGGAAGAGAGGATAGCCCGGATGGGCGAAGACGGCGTTGATCGAGCGCTCGTTGAGCGGGTAAAGCGAGGAGAAAAGGAGGCGTTCGACCTGCTTGTGCTGAAGTACCAGCATAAGCTCGTGAAGCTCGTATCGCGTTATCTTCGTGACTCCTCTGAGGTGCTTGATGTCACGCAAGATACCTTTCTCAAGGCGTATCGGGCATTACCCAAGTTCCGCGGCGACAGTGCTTTTTACACCTGGCTGTACCGAATCGCCATCAATACCGCCAAGAACCACCTTGTTTCACAAGGGCGGCGTCCACCTGAGGGAGATGTTGATTCCACCGACGCAGAGCAGTTAACGGGGGAGTCAGAGCTTAAGGATTATGGCACGCCTGAGCACCTTTTGCTCAAAGAAGAGATAGAGAAAACGGTGATCGAGGCGATCGATCAACTGCCGCAAGACCTCAGAACGGCGATTACGCTAAGGGAGCTGGAGGGGTTGAGTTATGAAGAGATTGCGCAAGCCATGGAGTGTCCGATTGGGACGGTGCGCTCGCGCATCTTTCGAGCCCGAGAGGCGATAAACAAGCGGCTTGAACCCTTATTGGACTGAATGATGTGTCACCGGTATGAGTGAAGAAGCGAAAGAGCAGGTTTCAGCATTGATAGATGGTGAAGTCAGCGGCGCCCAGCAAGCCCAGCTGGTCGATAAGTTGCTTAGCGAACCTCAGCTCATCAAAGCCTGGGAGCGCTACAACCTTATCAGCGATGTGCTGCGCAACAACATCTGCGAGGCGGCCCTAGGGCCTCTGCCTTCAGTACGGAGCAACGCGACCCAGTCCACGCGACAGGGAGGGGACAACTATCCAGACCAACGTTTGGGTCGACGCGAAGGCCTGTCGCCCAGCTACGTTGCAAAGCAGGTCAATGCCTCCCTTCCTCAGGAACCGCTGCGTCTTCGCCGGCGCGGGCCAATGCCCCTGAAGCCAATGGTGGGGTGGGCGCTGGCGCTGGCCGCATCGGTTGCGATCGTGGCGGTATTGGGGGTGCAACGATTTACCCAGGATCCGCTCACAAACGATGATTCATCGACACTGCGCGTCGCGGCTCCCGCTCAAACCAGTCCCTCTCAAACAGCCCTTTCCCAAGACAACCTGCCGACCGCCGCTTCCAATGGCGGGCATGAACGGGTCGTCAATGCCCGCCTCGCCAGTTACCTGGTTAACTATAGCGAGTACCTAGACAACGGTATGCGTGGGCTGCTGCCCTACGCGCGGATCGTAAGCCACGATGCGAATAACCCCTAGTTGCCCGCGACGAACGATCGGGTGCCGTGACTATCTCATTGTTCTGCTGTCCCTGGTCGCGCTCGGTTTGGGATCCCCAGGTCGCGCAGAGGCATCGACTGAGGCTGAACAGTGGTTAGATAAGATGATGCAAGCGGCCCGTTCGCTAAACTATGATGGAACCTTTGTCTATCGCAGTGGCCCTCATCTGCAATCTATGCGCGTCATTCACCGGGTGGATCCCGATGGCAATCGGCGCGAACGCTTGGTCTCCCTCAGTGGGGTCGCCTGGGAAGTGCTCCGTGATGGCGCACAGGTGACGTGCATCCTTCCCGATGAGCGCTCCGTCGTGATTGGGAAAAACCGCCGGCGCTCGTTCCTTGCTTCCCCTGTCTTCAAGGCCCCGCTACAGAGCAGTCAGCATTACGAGTTCTCTGTCGCTGGGGCCGATCGAGTGGCCGGTAGGCCAACGGAAATCGTGACCGTAACACCGTTGGACCCGTACCGATACGGCTTTCGGCTATGGGTTGACCATGAGACGGGGTTGTTACTGAAATCCGAACTCATTGGCGAGGAGGGCTTGCCACTGGAGCAGTTCGTCTACACCAGCATCGAGATGCATCAAGAAATCCCTGACCAGTTGCTTAAGCCCGGCTTGAGCGGTAGCGGCTTTAAACAGTACCACCACGGTACCGCATCCAAGCCGTCAGCGAAAACGAGCGCCAGTGAGACATGGCGGGTGACGTGGCTGCCACCCGGCTTTATCCTCAGCGAAGACGCTAGCGATACTATCGCGAAACCTCAGGTATCGGTAAAACGGTTAGTCTATACGGACGGTTTATCGTCGTTCTTGGTGCTCATGGAGCCTTTGGAATCGCCTCGTCAGGCGCAGCAAGGCTTGTCCAAGATGGGTGCTGTGAATGCCTACGGTCGGCTGGTCGACGGTCATCAAGTCACTGTATTCGGAGAGGTTCCTGCCACAACCGTAGAACAGGTGGGCAATTCCATCGAACGCTATCGGTCTGGAGTTGACTAGCTGCGCGTATCGAGCTATTGGCTGTCGGACCCTGAGAGGGTATTCACATCCACATCTGCCGGCGGGCAGATGGCTGCTCGTCTTGCTGTGAGTCATTGAACTAGACTAAAGCGCTGCCAGCGATCCTACTGTCGGTCGTGGCCCATAAAGAAGGCTTGCGGGAGGGAAATTGTTCTCTACGATGCTGATGTAATCCGGGGCGCACGGCCACCGCACTGTGCGCTAGCCTGAGAGGTTGTGAAAAAACCGTCGCGAGCGGCCCGAGAGCCAGGCGGACGGCGCGAAGCCGAGAGACATATCAACTAGATAGGCGAGGAGCGAGCACCGCCCAACGCCGCTATCGGGTCGTGTAGCAGGTTTTTTACAACCTCTGAGAACGTGCCTGGCATTCTTCCTTCTTACTCCCACCCTATGCAGTACATCCGGAACTTCTCTATCATCGCCCATATTGATCACGGCAAGTCCACGCTGGCGGACCGGTTCATCGAGATCTGTGGGGCCTTGACGGCTCGAGAGATGGCAGAGCAAGTGTTGGACTCCATGGATCTCGAACGGGAACGCGGGATCACCATCAAGGCTCAGAGTGTTACCCTGCGTTATAAGGCACTCGGGGGTGAGGTTTATCAGTTAAACCTCATCGATACCCCTGGGCATGTCGATTTCTCCTATGAGGTGTCGCGTTCCCTTGCTGCCTGCGAAGGCGCACTCCTGGTAGTGGACGCGGCACAAGGTGTTGAGGCTCAGAGCTTGGCGAATTGTTACATCGCCTTAGATCAGGGAGTGGAGGTGATCCCTGTGCTAAATAAGATCGATCTACCGAATGCCGAGCCCGATCGGACAGCAGCCGAAATCGAAGATCTCATCGGCTTGGACGCCCGTGATGCGGTGCGAGTAAGCGCCAAGACAGGAGCGGGCATACCTGAACTGCTGGAGGCCCTCATTCGGCACATCCCGGCGCCCAGGGGTGATGTGGCTGCACCACTGCAGGCCCTCATCGTCGATTCTTGGTTCGATAACTATGTCGGTGTGGTATCCCTGGTTCGGGTCGTGAATGGGGAGATCAAGCCAGGGCAGCGTATCTATGTCATGACCACCGGTCGCAGCTATGTGGTCGATCGAGTGGGTGTCTCGGGGCCTAAGCCCCAGGATTTAGGAAGGCTGTCAGCGGGAGAGGTCGGCTATGTCATAGCGGGGATCAAAGACGTAGAGGGTGCTCCAGTAGGGGATACGATCACCGATGCCGGCCGATTAGCGTCAGCGCCGCTGCCGGGATTCAAAGCCAGCAGGCCGCAAGTCTACGCCGGGTTGTTTCCAGCCGATTCGAGCGACTTCCAAGGGTTGCGCGATGCGCTAGCGAAACTGCGCCTTAACGACTCGGCTCTTCACTATGAGGCCGAAACATCGGCTGCATTAGGGCTCGGGTTCCGCTGCGGCTTTCTGGGTCTGCTGCATATGGAGATCGTGCAAGAGCGTTTGGAAAGAGAGTACGCTCTGACCCTCATTACGACCGCGCCCAGTGTCGTGTATGAGGTGTTGACCACCGATGGGAAGCTGGTCGACATCGACAATCCATCCCAATTGGTATCTGCCAACCACATCGTCGAGTTGCGCGAACCGATCGTTTTGGCTGATATTCTCGTGCCCGAGCGCTATGTCGGTAATGTGATGGCTTTATGTATCGAGAAGCGGGGGGTACAAAAGCAACTGCGGTATTTCGCGAGACAGGTGGCATTGCGTTATGAACTTCCCTTGAGTGAGGTGGTGTGGGATTTTTTCGATCGCTTGAAATCGGTGAGCCGAGGTTATGCTTCGTTGGATTACCACTTGGCGCGTTATCAATGCGCCGATCTGGTCAAACTCGATACGCTCATCAATGGGGAGCGCGTGGACGCTCTGTCGACCATCGTGCATCGCGATAAGAGCTACCGGGTCGGTCGCGAGATTACGAGCAAGCTGCATGCCGTCATTCCCCGGCAGATGTTCGATGTGGCGATCCAGGCTGCTATCGGATCGCAGATAGTGGCGCGGCAGACGATAAAGGCCTTGCGCAAGAACGTGACCGCCAAGTGCTATGGAGGCGACGTCACACGCAAACGCAAGCTGCTTGAAAAACAAAAGGTAGGAAAGAAGCGCATGAAACGGTTGGGCAAGATAGACATCCCTCAGGAGGCGTTCCACGCCTTGCTCAAAGTGGGGAAAGATCAATGAGATTCGATTTCCCGACAATCATGGTCTTGTTGGTGGTCATCACCGGTGCTATCTGGCTATTCGATCACCTCGTGCTGGCCCCGCGCCGGCGCCTAGCGGTGATTCGAGCTGCCGGGGGTGCGAAGGCCAGGACGCCGAAAACCGAGATCCTACCGCAGCTAGCGCCGGCACCCAAGATCGTCGAGTATGCGCGCTCGTTTTTTCCGGTTTTCCTTATCGTGTTGGTGGTGCGATCTTTCTTGGTCGAACCGTTTCGCATTCCTTCCGGTTCAATGATGCCGACCTTGGAAATCGGAGACTTCATTCTCGTCAATAAATACACGTACGGTATTCGTCTACCGATCGTGGATAAGAAAATCATCTCGATAGGGGAACCGAAGCGCGGTGACGTGATGGTGTTTCGTTATCCTGAAGATCCCTCAACACCCTTTATCAAACGAGTCGTCGGTTTGCCGGGCGACCGTATCGGATACTACGATAAGGTTCTGTACGTCAACGGTGAGCCCGTTAGGCAGGAACGGATCGGCACCTACACCGGCTCAGGGCGTGGCAGCAATATGACTGGCGCCAGTGAACGTATGGAGTACCTAGGGGCCAAGGCGCATGCGATCCTGGTACAACCGGGCTATCCCTCTCTGCCCATGGAGTCCGTCGTTCCGGCCGGCCAGTACTTTGTGCTGGGCGACAACCGAGACAACAGTCGCGATAGCCGTTACTGGGGAACCGTTCCCGACCACTACTTGATCGGCAGAGCGTTTCTGATTTGGATGAACTGGGACTGGGGCGCGGGCATCGAATGGAAGCGTATCGGAGAGCCGATTCACTAGCGGCCCCTCGTGGGAAAAGAGCTACGCGTAAAGATAAAGTCACGAGCGTCGGCCGAGGAAGGCCCGCGGTGGCGACAACATCGTTCCCGATGAGTTGACACACCGAACCGCCCCACAGCGCCGGCTCGGCACACGCACAAGTTATTTTGAGAACCATTTGTTCGGGTTGTAAGCAAGGGAAAGCAAGGGAGATAAGGCAATGACGCGTCATCGACGGCAACAGGGTATCACCGCCATGGGCTTGATCCTGTGGTTAGTTGTTCTCGGGGTGGGTGCTGTGCTCGCGCTGCGGCTCTTTCCTATGTACATGGAAAGTTTCAAGATAGAGACTGCGATGCGCAGCGTTATCGGCGATCCCGCTTTGCAGAGCCAGTCGAATCGAGAGATCATCGAAGCCTTGCTGCGTCGTTTCGATATCGACGATGTGCGCAGTATCGACAGCCGAAACTATCGGGAGCATCTGAAGATCGAGAAAAAACGCGATCAGGTCTCCATCATGGTGACTTACCGCGCGGAAGCACCGTTGTTCGGTAATCTCGGCTTGGTGGCTGATTTTCGTAAGCAGATCCAAAACTAATGGCATGCCAGCTGCGTCTATTCTAAGTGATCCGATCGGATATCGGTTCAGCGATGAGCGACTGCTCGTGCAGGCATTGACGCATCGCAGTGCCTCACGAAAGCACAATGAGCGACTCGAATTTCTAGGCGACGCGATATTGAACTTCCTCATCGCGGAAGCGTTGTACCAGCACATGCCGGAGGCGAAGGAAGGGGAGTTGACGCGATGGCGGGCCAACCTGGTGCGGCGTCAAACCCTCGCCATTCTCGCTCGGCAGTTGGCGCTCGGACGCTATCTCAGACTGGGTAGCGGAGAAATCAAAACCAAGGGAGCAGAGCGAGATTCGATTCTGGCCGATGCGTTTGAAGCGGTGATCGGCGCGGTGTACTTGGACGGAGGGCTAGAGGCCTGTCGATCGGTGGTGTTGCGGCTGTTTGCACCGCACTTTTTCCCCGTCCCCGGCGAGAGAAGTGTCAAAGACCCGAAAACACGTTTGCAGGAGGCGGTTCAATCCAAGAACCTGCCCTTACCCAGCTATGCTGTTCTGCGTGTCGAGGGGGCGGCGCATGCGCAACGCTTTACGGTGGCCTGTGAGGTGAGCGGCGTGGTGGAGGCTGTGGAGGGATTTGGCAGCAGTCGGCGTCGGGCAGAGCAAGAGGCGGCACGCAAGGCTCTGGCGTTGATCGAACATGGTTGAATCCCCATTTCGTTGTGGCTACGCGGCCATCGTGGGTCGCCCGAATGTCGGTAAATCGACTCTACTGAACCGTATACTGGGGCAGAAGATCAGCGTGACTTCTAGAAGACCCCAGACGACCCGTCAGCGCCTACTCGGGATCAAGACGACGGCACGCTATCAAGTCATTTATGTCGATACCCCCGGTCTGCATCGCGAGCACCACCGGGCCCTCAACCGTTACATGAACCGCGTAGCCGGCAACGCGTTGTTGGGAGTGGACGTCATCATCTGGCTGGTGGAGGCGATGCGTTGGACCGATATGGACACCGAAATCTTAGAGCGTCTGCAGGATCTGCCAGCGACTCTCTTGATGGGGGTCAATAAGATCGACCGAGTGGCGCCGAGAAGGAATCTTCTGCCCTTCCTCGAGACGCTCTCAAAATATTCCGTTGTGGCAGAAATCATTCCTTTAGCCGGTCGTCGGGGAGAGAATATCCACCACCTAGAGGAGGTCGTGGTGAGCTATTTGCCCCAGCAAGGAGCGCTTTTCCCAGAACATCAGCTCACGGATCGCGACCCTGACTTCTTGGCTGCCGAGTTTGTCCGAGAACAGCTTATCCGTCGGTTGGGTCAGGAGCTACCCTATCGGCTCGGTGTACAGATTGAGCGCAGCGTTGAGGAGGGATCGACGCTGCACCTGGATGCTATCATCTGGGTGGAGAAAGCTTCCCAGAAGGGTATCGTGGTCGGCAAGCATGGACACGTGCTAAAGGACGCTGGATCGGCCGCCAGGAAAGATCTCGAACGGCTTTTTGGCCGGCCAGTGTTTTTGCAGCTCTGGGTCAAAGTCAAAGAAGGCTGGTCAGACGATGACAATGCCCTAGCCCGGATGGGTTACATCGAACATGGGTAGCCGCCGCCGATGAGAACGGTACTGTTGCACCGTGCCTTTGTTCTGCACAGCCGTCCCTACGGCGAGACCAGTCTGTTGGTGGAGGCTTTTAGCGCCCGATTCGGGCGTGTCGGATTGATGGCTAAGGGTGCGCGCCGAGCGAAGTCCCGTTGGCGTGGCCTATTACAGCCCTTCCGCCCGCTGTTGCTATGTTGGCTGCCGCGCAAGGAGCTGGGGCTCCTCACTGGCATTGAAGCGCAGATGCCGTTCCCACTGCTAGCAGGGCGAGCGGTACTTTGCGGGTTCTATCTCAATGAACTCTTGCTGCGCTTGCTCCCGCGCGACGATCCTCTACCGCAGTTATTTGAGAGTTATATGACGGCGGTCCGGGATCTGGCTGAACAACCACGCGAAGAGCCTGTTCTTCGAATTTTCGAGAAACACCTTCTCGATGCCCTGGGCTATGGCCTCACCTTGGATCGGGATGTTCAGGGAGGGCAAGAAATCGACCCGGATGCCGTCTACGACTATCGGCTCGACAGCGGCCCAGTACGCACTCCCGCTTTGGGGCTTGTAGAACTGCCGATACGCGGCCGGACACTGCTTGCTTTGGGGCGAGGTCAAGTACATAACCCCACCGAGTTAGCGGAAGCGAAGCGCCTGCTACGGCTGGCTTTAGAACGACAGCTGGGCGAGAAGCCGTTGATCAGCCGTCGCCTTTTTCGTCAACCCGGGGCTCGCCGATTTGCTCTGGCAGCGAGAGGGTGAGCAGGGGGCTTGAAGCGCGATGATTTACGGCATCGGCGTGGATATGGTGCACATTCCGCGAATCGCGGCAGCGCTATCGCGTTTCGGTGAGCGATTCGCACAGCGCGTTCTATCGGACGCGGAGCTGCAGGCTTGTTGGCAAACGTCACGCACAGCGGATTTCTTGGCCAAGCACTTCGCTGCCAAGGAAGCTTGGGTCAAGGCGCTTGGCACCGGGTTTCGCGGTGGGCTTAGCTGGCGGGAGATCGAGATCCGCAACGATCCCCTGGGTAAGCCCTACCTCACGTGTGTCGGCCGCGCCCAGGAAATGCTCGCCGAACGCAGCATCGGTGAGAGCTACCTCAGCCTCAGCGACGAGGGCCAGTTTGCGATTGCCTTCGTAGTCCTCCTGCTGCGGCCTTGATGCGATAGTTGCCCATCTTTTATTCGTACCCGAAGGCGTGGCTGGACTAGGGTTCAGCGCCCAAGAGCCGAGCGGTGTGCTTGTCTGCGCGGGCGGCAGAGCAGGATTCGCCAACGACCACTGGGGAATGGAGTGCCTGTCGATCCCCCCGCGCGCAGCCGCGAGGCAAGGGGTGGTGGTAAAACGTCGGCCCTAAACCGCCCCATCTAACCCTCCTCAGCTTTTTCGCGGTCATTCTCATGCTGGGTTCGGTTCTGGTGGGTTCTCACCGTCGCCATTTGCTCTTCCGCCTCGTCCCCTCTGCCTACCTGCACCGGTCGGATAGCGGCTTGCTCGTCTGCGCCACGACCTACCATGGCTGGCAACGGTGATGGGCCCGATGCGCTGGGCAGGTCCCGGCTGGTGTTCTCTCCGGGTGGCGTGACGGGCACGGGCGGTGGCGGCTGTGAGATGGCTGTCGAGCCCATCGGTGCACGGGGAGTGTGTTGACGTTCCTCTGTCCGCTCGCCGGCAGGATTGGGGGCCGTGTCGGGGGGTAGGCCCTCGCCACTCCTGCGGGGGGAAGTCGACGCGGTATCTTCTATACTGTGGTTTTCGGCGTGCTGTCCAGACCGGGCTACTATGCCATCCGGTCCCTGGGGTGGCTCGCTTGTACCGGAACTGTTTTCGGACATCTCCCGGGGGCGCGCCCGGTTTCCACCACCTCGTCGCCCTCTTCGGATGCGGGATCGGCCGGGAGCTGAGGTGGGTCGTGTCATTGGCGGGCCCTCTGCTTTGGCCCCTTCCGGGGGTCCTTGGTCCTGCTGAGCGGTCTGGGTTACCTCGATCTCATTTTCCGCAGTGGGAGCGGGCGCAATCGGAGGAAGCGCTGGTTCGCGGGCGTTGTCTGTCTCGCCGACCCGCGTCGGAGAGATGGGTGTTACGCGCTCGCTACGCCGCCTCTGGGGCGGTTGCCCATTTCGGCGCGAGGTCCCACGACGGCGTTCGCTATCGGATCGTCGCGATTGACTGGGCTGCATCGTGGGGGAGGGAGCGCTCGCAGATCGCTCTTCTCTTTGCCCCGCTGCCGCCGACGTACCAAATACCGATGCCCAAAGCTTGCGGATAAAGCCTCCTTCGCTCTTTTGTGGACTTTCGGGTAGTGGCGGTAATGGCGTTGGAGGGACGACGCTTTTCACCGCCGGCTCCGCTTGTTTGACGTGTTCGCCAGCGGTAATGAACTGAGCGAGCGGTTGGGACTTGACGGCCAACTCGTAACTGGGTTGACGTACCGTTTCGTGTCCAAGGTCAGTCTGGCGGATGCGTTGCACGCTGTAATGAGGCGTTTCCATGCTGGCATCGGGCACGAACACAATTTGTATTTGCTGGCGTTTCTCAATGGCATAGATCGGTTCGCGCTTTTCATTGAGGAGATAAGTGCCGGCGTCGACCGGTAGCTGCACCACTATTCTTCCTGTGTTCTCCTTTACCGCTTCCTCTTCTACCACCCTAAGAATCGATAGCGCGAGAGATTCGATGCTGCGCACGCTGCCTTGGCCACCGCATCGCGGGCAGGTTTCTAGGCTCAATTCACCGAGGGAAGTGCGCACCCGCTGCCGAGACATCTCCAGCAAACCAAAGCGCGAGATGCGCCCGACCTGCACCCGCGCTCGATCCATTTTCAGAGATTCCCAGAGACGTTTTTCCACTTCCCGTTGATTACGTGGCAACGCCATATCGATGAAATCGATAACCATGAGGCCGCCGATGTCGCGTAGCCGCAGCTGGCGCGCGATTTCCGTCACGGCTTCAAGATTGGTGGTCAACGCCGTCTCCTCAATATCGACACCCTTAGTCGCCTGGGCAGAGTTGATATCGATGGATACCAGCGCCTCGGTGCGATCGATGACGATCGAGCCCCCCGAAGGCAACCGCACGGAATGCTCGAAGGCCGATTCGATTTGGCTTTCGATCTGGTACCGACTGAACAGCGGCACGGTGTCGTCGTAGAGCTTGACCTTATTGAGGCTGTGGGGCATGACTTGGCGCATGAAGTCGCAGGCTTGCTGGTAGATGTCCTGATTATCGATCACGATTTCGCCGATATCTTGGCGAAAATAGTCGCGGATAGCACGAATGATGAGATTGCTTTCCTGAAAAATGAGAAAAGGTGCGGAGTGTGCCTTGGCCGCTACGTCGATCGCGCGCCAGACGTGCAAGAGGTAATCGAGATCCCACTGGAGCTCTTCGGCCGACTTGCCCACGCCGGCGGTGCGGACGATGAGCCCCATCCCCGGTGGAACGTTTAAGCTGCTCAAGATCTCACGCAACTCGTGACGTTCATCACCCTCTACGCGCCGCGAGATGCCGCCGGCCCGTGGATTGTTTGGCATGAGCACCATGTAGCGACCGGCCAGACTAATGAATGTGGTGAGGGCGGCCCCTTTGGTGCCCCGTTCCTCCTTATCGACTTGGACGACCAATTCCTGGGATTCTTCCAGTACATCCTTAATATTGACCCGCGTTAGGCTGTCGGTCGCTTTGTTGGTGAAGTACTCCCTGGAAATTTCCTTGAAAGGCAAGAAACCGTGACGCTCTGCCCCATAGTCGATAAAGGCGGCTTCAAGGCTGGGCTCGATACGCGTGATTTTTCCTTTATAGATATTACCTTTTCGTTGGCTGCGAGAAGGTACCTCGATATCAAGGTCATATAGATACTGTCCATCCACCATCGCAACGCGCAGCTCTTCCGGCTGCGTCGCATTGATCAGCATTCTCTTCATGTTGAAATCCCGTGCAGGTGCGTCACAGGGGCTCGGCCGGGAGCGGAACACCGGCTGATGTTCACGCTGGAAACGGCGCCGAACTTCCCTTTAAATTCACAATGGGAATGCGCGATGGCAGGTCAGCGAGGGGATAGGGTGTGATTCTCAGGGCGCAATGGCTAGCCGATGGGATACGCCTCTAGCGCCAAGCACTCACAATCGAATATCACGGTCTGGAAAACAGGTCACCGAAGCCACGAAGGCGTTGCCCTCGATGGTTTCACCCTGACCATTTGGTCTCCCTACGTCAGAGCCTCATTCGGACCCGCGGGCGGCGGAATATCGTGTTGTCCCCCGGGCTCCGTGCTGTGCATCTTGCTCGCACCCTGCCGGTGCGCGTCGTCCTCTGCTTAAGAGCGCGTGAAAAAACCTGCTACCTTACTCGCTAGGCGCGGGTGGTGTCTGCGGCTCCTCGCCTATCTTGGTGATAGGGTTCGTCGCGACGTCCCGTCTGCCCGACTATCGGTTCGGTCAGTGCGGCTTTTTGTACAATCTCTTAAGAAGCTGTTTTAAAAACTACTGCGCTTGCCTGAGCCGCGTTGCGCGGCGGCTCAGAATCCTCATGTACTCGTCTGTACACTGCGGTTCCTCGCCGCCGTGCGCCTTGCGACTCGGCCGCTCGCGACATTTTTAAAGCAGCTTCCAAGGCTAAACAGAGAGCGACAAACAAACCATTGAACCCATGATTCAACGTAACTCGTACGGGCTGTGCTGCTCGGTGTCAGGGTTATGAGCACAAGCCTATGGGTTCCGTTCATCTTACCGACCTTAACTATAACAACGTTGGTCTATCTATAGCAATGTTGGGGTCTTGCAGCAAACTGGTATCATGGCCGTCATGGAAATTGCAGGCGCTGTTCAGCGTATTGAGCCTCAGTACGTTCAAGTCGATGCCCAGTATGAGGGGCAGCGAGTCGATAATTTCCTACGTGCCCGTCTGCAAGATGTGCCACGAACAAGGATCTATCGCAGTCTGCGACGTGGTGAGGTGCGGGTTAACCAGGGACGCATTGACCCAGCCTACCGCTTGCGGGTCGGAGATGTTGTCCGCATCCCTCCGCTGTATCGCCGTGAGCGCTTTCCCGTTGCGGTACCCCCGAGTAGGCTTTTGACCCTGCTTGAGACCAGCACCGTGTACGAGGATGATGCCCTGCTCGTGTTGAATAAGCCCGCGGGGTGGGCAGTGCACGGGGGTAGCGCAGAGCGTCTTGGCATCATCGAGACGATGCGCATAATGCGCCCCGAGTTACGCAGCCTTGAGCTCGTTCATCGCTTGGACCGAGACACATCGGGATGCCTCCTGTTGGCTAAGAAACGCAGCACCCTGAAGCAGCTCCATCAAGCGCTGCGGGAACGCAAGTTGCGCAAACGCTACCTCTTGCTGGTACGTGGATGTTGGCACGGTGGCGGCCGCCGAGTGGAGAGCAGTCTGCGGAAAAATAGCTTGCGTTCTGGCGAGCGAATTGTGCGCTGTGATGCGGCGGGAAAGTCCTCTATCACGCTCTTCCATCCTCTGGCGATCCATTCGCAGGCGAGCCTGTTGCAGGCAATACCAGTGACCGGGCGCACCCATCAGATACGCGCCCAGGCTGCCTGGATCGGGTATCCGGTCGGGGGGGATGCTAAGTACGGCGACGCCGAGTTTAATCAGTGGCTGGGCAGGTTAGGTCTGCAGCGCCTGTTCCTGCATGCGTTGTCGGTGCGGTTACCGGAGTTCACAGTGGAGTTCGGGGTAGGCAGCCACCGCACCGTTATGGCTCCTGTGCCCAGTGATTTGCAGGCGGTGCTCGATCGCTTGGGCATCGCCCATCCACTCTGTGGGCAACCACAACTGGGATCATGAAACCCTATCGCCTGTTAGTGTTTGACTGGGACGGAACGCTGATGGACTCGCAAGCCCAGATCGTCGCCGTACTCCATACCGTGATCGACGAATTCGGCTTACCCCCCATGTCGGCTGAACGTATCGGCGAGGTCATCGGGTTGGCGCTTCCTGAGGCCATCGCCGGGCTGTTTCCCACCGCTACCGCAAGTCTTCAGCGGCAGATCGTGCAGCGCTATCGGTATCATTCCTCTCATCCGGATAGCCCCGCCGCGTCACTCTTCCCTGGGACCGAAGCGACTTTGGCGCATCTGCGTGGCATGGGCTATGTGTTGGGGGTGGCGACCAGCAAGAGTCGGCACAGTCTGGAGCAGGAGCTTGAGCTGACCCATTTGCGAGACTACTTCGCAGTGACGCGCTGCGCTGACGAAACGCGATCCAAGCCGGACCCGTTGATGCTCAAGGAGATCATGGCGCACCTTGCCGCTCTGCCTCAGGAGACGGTCGTGATCGGAGACTCGGAGTACGATCTAGGCATGGCACACAACGCTGGGATAGACGCCATCGCCGTGACATCCGGCGTACACCATCGGGAGCGCCTACTTGCATGGCTTCCTCGCACCTGCTTAGATTCCATCGTGGAGCTTCCCCACTGGCTGGATGGAGTGTTGGTCGATCACCACTAATAGCGTAGGAGCCCAGAATGCAGCAGAGTCACTCAACGCCTACCTCAGGTGTGGAAGAGCCCAATGCGGCAGCGAGTGGGTGGGAACGACAGGTCCTCACCGATCTCGCTGCCTCCGCCCTAAAGGAGCAGCGCCGTGCTCGTCGCTGGAGCGTTTTTTTTCGGTTTTTGATCTTGGCCTATGCCAGCGTATTACTCGTCGTCTATCTGCCCGACGATTGGCTTGGCTCGGGCAAATCGAAGCCGCACACCGCCTTAGTCGACGTGCAAGGACTCATCACAGAGAACAGCGAGGCCAGCGCCGATCGGGTTATCGCCGGCTTACGAGCCGCGTTCGCTGATCAAGACACCGTCGGGGTCATCGTCCGTATCAATAGCCCTGGTGGCAGTCCAGTACAAGCGGCCTACATCAATGAAGAGGCGCGTCGATTGCGTTCGCTGCACCCGGAAATTCCACTGTACGCTGTCGTGACCGACGTGTGCGCCTCCGGCGGGTACTATGTGGCCGTTGCGGCTGACAAAATCTTCGTTAACAGGTCTAGCGTGCTGGGCTCGATCGGCGTGCTCATGAACTCTTTTGGCTTTGTGGGGATGATGGACAAGCTCGGGATCGAACGTCGACTCCTCACCGCCGGTGAGCATAAGGGGTTCCTGGATCCATTTTCGCCTATCAACAAAGATGAGATCCGACATGTAGAGGCCATCTTGAACGAGCTGCACGGTCAGTTCATCGAGGTTGTCAGAGACGGACGAGGCGCGCGCTTGACGGGCGGGGAGGAGATCTTCAGTGGGCTCGTATGGAGCGGTGAGAAAAGCATGGAGTTGGGTCTAGCAGACGCCGTTGGAAGTGCCCACTCTGTGGCCCAGGAAGTGATCGGCGCCGAGACTCTCGTTGACTTTACGCCCAAGCAGAGCTACCTGGATCGCTTCGCGGAGCATATCGGCATGGCCGTGGCTCGGTTATTGCCGACTGTCCTCAGCTTCTCCTCGATCGAGCTTAGGTGAAGGTTCCACGCGGCAGGATCATGTCATAGGCGAAGATCGAGCGCACATTAAGTCGGTTTTCCACCAAGCTCTAAGCGGTTTTGAGCACATCTAACCGCTCATTGTCCAGCATTTTGATCAGCGATATCAGCGGGAGGCCTACCAGTGCGGTGGGGTCATACGCTTCCACGCGGCTGAAAAGGGCGATACCTAGCCCTTCCGATTTGAAGCCCCCTGCACAGTCAAATGGGCGTTCGCGGCGAACATAGTGTTCGACCTGGGGACGCGAAAGTAGCCGAAAATGCACCGTTGCCGAGACCGTATCCATCTGGATACGTCCCGTTCGCGCGTTTAGAAGACAGAGGCTGGTCAAGATCTGGACTGGGTGTCCGGAGGAATCCATCAGTTGCTTGATGTTTGCCTCCAAACTACCGGGCTTTCGAAGTATTTCTCCATCGAGTACGGCCACTTGATCGGAGCCGATGATGAGCGCATTGGGGTGGCGATCGCGCACCGCGTTGCTTTTCGCTTCAGCCAACCGTCGAGTGAGCTCGGAAGCCGTTTCCGGCTCGATCCGGCGCTCGTCAAGTTCAGGGGATACAACCAAGAAAGGAATTCCAAGGCGTGCCAGCAATTGGCGCCGGTATGCAGAGCCGGATGCGAGGACAACCGTCGGGGAACTCTCAGGCTTCAACTGTGACATAGGGAAAGCGAATTACTTTTGACTAATGTAGGTTACCTTAATTAATATTACGCGGTTATGTCAAAGGGCTTGCCGGAGCTTATCTTTCCGCTTCAGTTTGCGCGCTCCGGGCGGTCCCTGCAGGGCCGAATCCCTGTCGCACGGATGGAACGTCTCGCCGAGTCCCTGTACAGTACTGCGGGCGAGATGAGGGTCGAGCTGCGCTTTAGGCGCGGGAACAAAGGGTGCCTATGCGTTGAAGGTCTGATCCAGGGTGAACTACGCCTGGTGTGTCAGCGCTGTCTCGAGTCACTGCCGTGGTTAGCTCACTGCGAGGTGCGCCTTGGATTGATCCCAACGGCGACGGCCCAGGAGTATTTAGAACCGGGCTACGAGCCGCTGGTGGCTCAAGAGGACAGCCCTCTACCTTTGGCCCCTATCATTGAGGATGAGCTGATACTGGCATTGCCCATCGCTCCCATGCATCCCAAGGATCAGTGTCCGGGGGCTGATAAGGCAGATGCCAGTGGAACATCTCATTTTGACACGAAGGACACGCCGTTTGCAGCGCTCAATCGCCTGAAGCGCCGACGGTGACACAAACTTAGGAAATCCCATGGCCGTACAACAAAACCGCAAGAGCCGTTCGAAGCGAGGCATGAGGCGTTCCCACGATCACCTGCCCCTGCCGGCGATATCCATCGACCCGACAACGGGTGAGACCCATTTGCGTCACCATGTCAGCCGAGGGGGGTTCTACCGAGGCAAGAAAGTCACGGCCGATCAAGGGTGAATGAGGGTTGACCATCACCGTTGCCCTCGACGCATTTGGCGGCGACCACGGCCCGACCGTGATCGTCCCGGCGGCCTTGAGCGTGTTGGCCGAGCATGAAAACTTGCACGTCGTTTTGGTCGGCGAGGCACCGAGGCTGGAGCGCGCCATCGGATCGCAGGGAGCAAGCGATAACCTTCGTTTGAGTATTCGCCATGCCTCGCAGACCGTTGCAATGGATGACTCCCCCTCGCAGGCTCTTCGCACCAAGAAAGACTCGTCAATGCGAGTGGCTCTGAATTTGGTCAAGGAAGGCCTCGCTGATGCCTGCGTCAGCGCCGGCAATACGGGGGCCTTGATGGCGACGGCACGGTTTGTGCTGAGAACTTTGCCCGGTATCGATCGCCCGGCCATCATTTCGGCGTTGCCGACCATTCGTGGGCACACCCATCTCTTGGACCTCGGTGCTAATGTGGACTCAACCCCTGGCCAGCTATTTCAGTTCGCCGTCATGGGGTCGGTGCTGACCAACGCTGTCGATAATATTGCTCACCCACGGATCGGATTGCTCAACATCGGAGAGGAAGAAATAAAAGGCAATCAACGTGTCAGAGAAGCGGCACGGTTATTGATGCAAAGTGAGCTCAACTATGTCGGCTTCGTCGAGGGAGACGATATCTACCGCGGGGCTGCCGATGTCATCGTCTGTGATGGATTCGTGGGCAATGTCGCGCTCAAATCGAGCGAGGGCGTCGCCCACATGATCAGTCATTATGTCAAACAAGAATTTACGGCAAGCCTTTACGCACGCCTAGCCGGACTCATGGCACGACCTGTGCTAAGCAAGCTCCGGCGTAAGATCGATCCCCGTTGTTACAATGGCGCCAGCCTTGTCGGGCTTCGAGGTATCGTGGTTAAAAGCCACGGGGGAGCCGATGCGTTTGCTTTCGCCAATGCGATCAGGGAAGCCATCGCGGAAGTGCAAAAAAATGTGCCGGCAAGAATTAGCAAGCGTCTAGAGTCGGTGTTGACAACAAAGGAGGCCGTGTGACCTTCTCGCGGGTGCTGGGCACAGGAGGCTATCTTCCCCAACAACTGTTGACGAATGCGGAGCTGGAAAAGCTGCTCGATACCAACGATGCCTGGGTTCGAGAGCGAACCGGCATCCGTGAGCGCCACATCGTGGCTCCTGGGGAGACCACCTGCGATCTCGCAGAGCATGCTTCGCGCCGAGCGTTAGAAGCCGCCGGTATCGACGCAGCAGCCATCGATTTTGTTGTGCTCGGCACCACAACACCGGATCTGATATACCCAGCTACTGCCTGCCGATTACAGGCACGGCTCGGCATCTCGGGATGTCCCGCATTTGATGTCCAGGCAGTCTGCACCGGTTTTATCTATGCCCTTAGCATAGCCGATCAGTTTATTCGAACGGGGGTTGCCAAGTGCGCCTTGGTGGTCGGCGCTGATGCGAGCTCGAAGATCCTAGACTGGACTGATCGCGGCACCTGCGTGCTGTTCGGTGATGGTGCGGGGGCGGTTATCCTCGGGGCGAGCGATACACCGGGCATTTTGTCGACGCATCTGCACGCAGATGGGCGATATGAGCATCTACTGTACGTCGATGGCGGCGTTTTCCACGGTAGCCAACACCCCCCTTACGTGCGGATGCAGGGGAGCGAGGTCTTTAAGATCGCCGTTCGAACGCTGGGTCGAATCGTGGATGAGACCTTAGCGGCCAACAACATGGACCGCCGTGATGTGGACTGGTTGGTTCCGCACCAAGCCAATATTCGAATTATAAGCGCCATGGCAAAGATGTTGGGTATGCCCATGGAGCGGGTTATTCTGACCATTGAAGAACATGGCAATACCTCAGCGGCATCGGTTCCACTGGCCATGGATGTGGCGATACGTGACGGGCGTATCAGCCGAGGCGAGACCGTGTTGCTGGAAGCGTTCGGTGGAGGATTTACCTGGGGCTCTGCCCTATTGAGATATTAATAGCGAATGAATTGCAGGGAGTTTTTACGCAATGGCCAAAGAACTTGCATTTGTCTTTCCGGGTCAGGGGTCCCAATCGGTAGGCATGTTGGCTACCCTGGCCCAAACGCAGCCTGAGGTTGAACGGACATTCAATACGGCATCTGAGGCGCTGGGATATGACTTGTGGCACCTCGTTCAGCAAGGGCCGGAGCGGGCGTTGATGGCCACGGAGCGAACGCAGCCTGCGATGCTGACCGCGGGTGTTGCCGTTTGGCGTGTCTGGCGCTCTTTGGGCGGCCCGTTACCGAGCGTGATGGCCGGGCACAGTCTGGGGGAATATACATCGCTGGTTTGCGCGGGAGCTTTGGATTTCCGTGATGCTGTTACCCTGGTTGCCGACCGCGGACGCTTGATGCAAGAGGCTGTTCCTCACGGTGTTGGCGCCATCGCTGCCATATTGGGCTTGCCGGATGAGAAAGTCCAGGTTCTCTGCGGGATTGCTGCGGAAGAAGAGGTGGTTGTTCCGGTTAATTTCAATGCGCCTGGGCAGGTGGTTGTGGCAGGGCATGCAACGGCGGTGGAACGGGCCCTGAAGCTCGCGCAGCAGGCCGGTGCTAAGCGTACCGTGGTGTTGCCGATGAGTGTTCCTGCCCACAGCCCGTTGATGAAAGCCATAACAGAGCAGTTTACCGAGCGGCTCGCAGCTGTTAAATTCAACCGCCCGTTGGTTCCTGTCGTTCACAATGCCGATGTCGCTGTTCATTCGGACACACGCAGAATCCGCGAGGCCCTTGGCCGTCAGCTGGGGAGTCCAGTGCGTTGGACAGAAACAGTACAGGCACTTGCGCGCCGGGGGGCCAAGCTCGTTGTGGAGTGTGGTCCTGGCAAAGTGCTTGCGGCGCTCTGTAAGCGTATCGATCGAGGTTTGACGGCCCTTCCAGCCTACGATGTGGAGAGCCTGAAGAAGGCCCTCGAACAGACCAGCTCCTTACTGGAACCTAAGGCCGGTTTAGCGACGTTGCCCACAGCCCTGGGGTACACGGGTGCCTAAGCGATGGCCATGATGTTGGCGGAGCAGGTGGCTCTGGTTACGGGGGCCACTCGGGGTATTGGGGCGGCGATCGCCGACCTCCTCGGTGCCGAGGGGGCGTGGGTTATCGGGACCGGTACCACTGCCGAGGGCGCCGAAGGGATCACTGAGCGGTTTCATCAGCGCGGAATCGTGGGACGAGGCATCGTGCTCGATGTCACCAACACCGCTTCGGTTGAAGCGCTGTTTGCTCGCTTACAAACCGAGGAACGGTTGCCAACGATACTGGTTAACAACGCTGGAGTTACCAGGGATAATCTCCTGTTACGCACCCAGGACCGGGAATGGGAAGCGGTGCTGGACACTAATTTGACCGGCGTCTTTCGCGTGTCTCGGATCTGCGTGAAACACATGATGAGAGCGCGCAGGGGTCGAATCATCAACATCTCTTCGGTTGTGGCCGCTAGTGGCAACCCCGGTCAAGCCAACTATTGCGCGGCCAAGGCTGGGGTCATTGGCTTCACGAAAGCACTGGCGCGCGAGCTGGGCTCGCGCGGGATTACCGTCAACGCCGTGGCCCCGGGATTCATCGATACTGACATGACACAGGGTTTATCTCCCGATCAGCGTGACACGCTGGTCCGCCAGATTCCGCTCAATCGCCTCGGCCGCACCGAGGAAGTCGCTGCGGCTGTGTTGTTTCTTGCGTCTCCTGGGGCTGCCTATATCACTGGCGAAACGCTTCACGTTAACGGTGGTATGTATATGTCTTAATGCAGCGGGCTTTCAGCTCGACAGGCGAAGCCGCCAATGCTTTGCTGGTTGACCGCTAGTTGCAAGTTGATGTTTTTGCAATAAACTAACGCCGAACCAACGCAGGTTCATGGTGAGGGAGGACAGCTACGTAATGAGTACTATCGAAGAACGCGTCAAGCAAATTGTCGTCGAGCAGCTTGGCGTCAAGGAAGAGGAAGTCAGTGGAGATTCTTCTTTCGTCGATGACCTGGGTGCCGATTCACTGGATACGGTCGAGCTGGTCATGGCCTTGGAGGAGGAGTTTAACTGCGAGATTCCAGATAACGAGGCGGAAAAGATCATGACCGTCCAACAGGCTATCGACTACATCAAGCAGCACATTCAGGTGGAGTAGGTGTAGGGTAGCGTGAAGTGGGGGATAGCACGCCTCTCTCGCCTCCGGCGTGCGAGACCTTTTGTGTTAGCGGAGTATGAGTGTTGAAGCGACGTGTGGCAGTCACCGGCCTAGGGCTTGTCACGCCTCTTGGGCCTAACGTCGAGGGAACCTGGGAGAACATCGTCTCGGGAAAGAGTGGTATATCGCTCATCGATACCTTCGATACCTCTCAGTTTCCCAGCCGCATCGGTGGCATGGTGCGCGATTTCGATGCGTCTCAGTATCTCCCGCGCAAAGAGCTGAAGAAGATGGATCCCTTTATTCACTATGGGATCGCAGCCAGCGTGCAGGCGATTCAGGACGCTGGCTTGGAGATTACGGAGCAAAACCGCGAGCGGGTGGGTATCGCCATCGGATCAGGTATCGGAGGTCTGCCGGGAATTGAGAAGGGCTATGACGCCTACCTCTCCGGTGGTCCTCGTAAGATCTCCCCGTTTTTTGTTCCAAGTAACATCATCAACATGGTGGCGGGCAATCTGTCCATACTTTACGGCATACAAGGCCCCAACTATGGCATCGTCTCCGCCTGCTCTACCGGCATCCATAACATCGGTGATGCCGCGCGCATGATCGAACGTGGGGACGTCGATGTCATGATAGCGGGTGGCGCGGAGATGGCTACCTGCCCCATGGGACTAGGAGGTTTCGCGGCAGCGCGGGCGCTGTCGACACGAAACGATGCGCCTGAGCAGGCCAGTCGGCCCTGGGACAAGGGGCGAGACGGTTTCGTGCTCGCCGATGGGGCGGGCGTTGTGGTGCTGGAAGCCTATGAGATAGCCGAGGCGCGTGGAGTTCGGATCTACGCGGAGCTGCTCGGATACGGCAAGAACAGCGATGCTTACCACATCACGCTGCCGTCGGCAGATGCCCGTGGAGCTAGCCGCTGCATGGCGTTGGCCTTGCAGGATGCGAGATTAAGCCCCCAGGATATCGATTACATCAATGCGCATGGCACCTCTACGCCAGCGGGTGATGTCGCAGAAACCTTGGCTATTAAGAAGGTGTTTGGACCTCACGCGCCCGATGTCGCCGTGAGTTCAACCAAGTCGATGATAGGACATCTGCTGGGCGCGGCGGGCAGCGTGGAGGCCATCTTCTGTATCTTGGCCATTCGAGACCAGGTTGCCCCCCCGACCATCAACCTCGAGGCACCGGATGAAGAGTGTGATCTCGATTACGTACCCAACGTTGCTCGTGAAATGAAGATCGATATTACCTTAACGAACTCCTTCGGTTTCGGTGGCACGAACGGTACGCTTATTTTTAGACGTCACTCATAGCTAACCATCTGTGTTGATCGGTGGAAGGCTCTCTGTAAGAGGGCGAAGGTCGGTTG
>CAZUZO010000010.1:0-38323 GCA_964624765.1 uncultured Thiotrichales bacterium | reverse complement strand
ACGCATTTCGGGATCTTCGGCGGGTGCGGCACCCTGATGCCCTTCTCGACCGAACCGAACTCTGGACAAAGCCCGGCGGTAGGTGGCGGTTGCTGTTGAGGCGAGGATTTTAGATAGGCAAGCGAGTCGGCTCTTTCAGTTTGTACCGGGAATTCCCGTCCCAGCCAAGTGTATAACTCGACGATCAAGTTTTGTGTGCTTGAAAAAGACGACCGAAGGAGGTAGCGGTGTCAACCCGCCAGACTCAGGCTCGAGCGCCTGCAAGAGCCGTCGCGGTGTGACGAGCTGGCCCGCTACCGCAGCGTATTGTACGGTGGCTCTCAGTGGAGTTGCCATTGGCGACGAGGCACGCTGGCTCGGCGGCTGCCGAAAGAGAGCAAAGTAACTGATTGATTGCTGGTGGCTATGGGTGGGCTCGAACCACCGACCTCAGCATTATGAGTGCCGCGCTCTAACCGACTGAGCTACATAGCCAGACAATGTAGAAAGATACTGGAACACCGTGAACGCTTGCAAGCCGCTTTCGAGGTCGGACACGATAAATGTGTTCTCACCGTCATGTCGGTCATCATGCCCGCCATAGAGAGCGGCCGAGGTCTGTCGACGTATTGGTCGCTCGTCCATAGCCATCCTTAGCGACTGGATTCCGGCTTCCTGGCCGGAATGACGGGGTGTAGACGGGGTATAAATTTGGGCTCAACGCGTTATTTATACCTTACGCGGGCATGACTGTATATCCTGGAACGCGGGCACGTTTGGGATAACGGCTAGCTGAACGCTTAGGCGTGCGGCCAAGCCTCCGCTCGGTAACGTACTTTTGCGGCCGTGGTGAGTATAGCCAGCAAAACCCATTCGCCCTGGAGGTTGGGTTTTCGCACGGATCGGCTGCAGCCTGCTTGCTGCGGCCCTCTAAAACGAATACCGCAGGCGGTCAAACGTTGAAGCGAAAATGGATCACGTCGCCATCTTGCACGACGTAGTCCTTGCCTTCAAGCCGCATGCGACCGGCCTCTTTGGCGCCACGCTCGCCGCCACAACGCACGAAATCCTCGTAGCCAATAACCTCGGCACGGATGAAACCGCGCTCAAAATCGCTATGAATTTTTCCCGCGGCATGCGGCGCGGTGGCGCCGATGGCCACCGTCCAGGCGCGTGCTTCTTTCGGGCCGGCGGTGAAGAAGGTCTGCAGCCCAAGCAAGGCATAACCGGCGCGCACCACCCGATTAAGCCCCGGCTCGTCAAGCCCCATGTCGGCCAGGAACTCCTGTTGTTCAGTGGCGCTTAACGCCGTCAGCTCTTGCTCCACGGCAGCTGACACAGCCACCACGATGCTCCCTTCGGCGGCCGCAATGGCCTGAACCACCTGCAGCGCTGGCCCAGCCACGAGTCCTGCCTCCTCGACATTGGCGATATACAATATCGGCTTGTCGGTGAGCAAATGGTACGCCTGTAACCGCTCGCGCTCTTCCGGCGACAGCGCCATGGCGCGCACAGGTGTGCCCTCGTCGAGCGCCCCATAGACCCTTTCGAGCAGGGCTTGGGTCGTCTGAGCACTCTTGTCCGCACTTCGAACCGCCTTCGTCACGCGCCCCAGGATCCGCCCCACCGTAGACAGATCCGCCAAGGCAAGCTCGGTATTGATGGTTTCAATATCATCCTTCGGCGAAAGCCTGCCTACCACATGGGCCACATCGGGGTTTTCAAAACACCGTACCACATGGGCGATAGCATGGGTTTCGCGAATATGGGCGAGGAATTGATTGCCAAGCCCTTCCCCCTTCGAGGCGCCGGCCACGAGTCCGGCGATATCGACGAACTCCATGGTCGTCGGAATCACACGCTTAGGACGCACAATGGCAGCGATACGCGCCAGACGGGCATCCGGAACCGGCACTACCCCGACATTGGGATCGACGGTACAGAAGGGATAATTTTCCGAGGCCACGGCCGCATGGGTCAAGGCATTAAAAAGCGTCGATTTGCCGACGTTGGGAAGCCCCACGATGCCGCATTTGAATCCCACTGTTGACCGTTCGCCCTAGGGACGTCCCTCCAGAGGATCCGCCGATTGAGTGAGATCTTGCTCGCGACGTAGTGGCCTGGTGACCTCTGGATCGGCATGCAGGATATTCATAGCGCGCTGCCATTCACCGGCAACGATCACTGGAAACACCTCCAGAGCTCGGTCCAATGCCTTTTCCATGAGCGATTGCTCTTCCCTCGGTGCCCGTTGCAGCACATAGCTAGTCACCTCGTCACTGCGCCCCGGATGTCCAACGCCAAGGCGCAAGCGCAAAAACTCACGGCTGCCAAGCGCCTGGATGATGTCTCGCAGTCCGCGATGACTGCTACCCCCCCCAGCCTTCAGTCGCACTACACCCGGCGGCAGATCGATCTCATCATGGATGACCAATATCTGCTCCGGGGAGACGCGGTAGAAATGCGCGAGCGCCGCCACCGCCTGACCACTGCGATTCATGAAGGTAACCGGTTTAGCCAAATAGCAGCGATTACCGTCGATGTCGCAGTCAACGACCTCCGCCAAGAACCGTGAAACGAGCTTAAACCTGGCTTGGGCGCGATCCGCCAGTGCCGACACCAGCCAAAAACCCGCGTTATGGCGGGTTTCAGCATACTGCGCCCCAGGATTGCCAAGACCGATCACCAATCGAACAGCGGTCAAGGCCAATACAATCCAAATTTAAAGTCCACCAAACCAGCTCGTGCTCAAGTGACCGTTGCCGGCCCAGCACCGCCCTCGGCGCCAGGTTCTACCTCTGCTCCAGCTTCGGCGGACAAGCCGCGCGGAGGTTGGACGGTGACCACTGCCGGATCCTGCTCGCGGCCAGCGGCCAGCGCCACGAACACCACACCCGCCGGCAGAGGGATCTCGGACAGATGCACCGACTGCCCGAGCTGTACGTTGGCCATATCGACCTCGATAAACTCCGGCAGGTCCTTTGGCAAACAACTCACCTCGGCTTCGATGACGAGGTGCGAGATAATGCCTCCCGCGCGCTTTCCGGGGCAGCGGTCTTCATTCACGAAATGCAGTGGCACATGCATGGCGATGGTTTCCAAGGCTTGGACGCGCTGGAAATCGACGTGCAGCAAGCTGTTACTGCGTGGGTGACGTTGCAGTGCCTTCAGGACCGCCGGCTCCTCGACACTACCGAGCCTCAAGCTCAGCACACGAGAATAGAAAGCCTCGTTCTCCAGCTGCTTCTTGACATCCTTTTCTTGCAACAACAGCGGCACCGGATCTTTGCCACCGCCGTACAGTATCGCCGGGGTCTTGCCGAGCCGCCGCAGGCGACGCGCAGCGCGGCTTCCGAGATCCACACGCGCTTCCGCGACGAGTTCAAATTGGTTCATCTTGTACCTCCGCCCACGGTATGTGCTACCGGGGTAATGAGCTTTGTTCAGGTGCTGGAGGGCCACCCACCGTGGGCAGCTTCAGCACGAATTCAGAGGGTGTGAAAAACCGGCTACGCAACCCCATTATTACGGCGTTGGGCGGGGCTCGCTCCTCGCCAGGTCTCTGGCTTCGCGCCGTCCGCCTTAGCTCTCAGCCCGCTCGCGACGCTTTTCACGACCTCTCAGTCCATGATGAGAGTACCCATCGATTCCTCGGCACTGATGCGTCGGATACTCTCCGCGAGTAGCTCGGCCACACTGAGCTGTCGGATTCGGCCCTCGGCCGCTGCGCGTTCATCGAGGGGAATGGTATCGGTAACGACTAATTCATCCAAACTGGAGGCTTGAATACGCTCCACGGCAGCACCCGACAACACCGGATGGGTACAGTAGGAGACGACTCGTTGTGCACCGTGGTCTTTGAGCGCATCAGCCGCCTGACAGAGCGTACCGCCTGTATCCACCATGTCGTCTATGAGAATACACGTACGACCCTCCACCTCGCCGATGATGTTCATCACTTGGGCCTCGTTGGCCCGAGGTCGACGTTTGTCTATGATCGCCAAATCGGCATCATCTAAACGCTTTGCCAGGGCACGAGCCCGAACGACACCACCCACATCAGGCGAAACCACGATGGGGTTGGGGTATTTGTGCCGCCAGATATCGCCAAGCAAGATGGGCGAAGCATAAACGTTATCCACCGGAATATTGAAGAACCCCTGGATTTGATCCGCATGCAGATCCACGGTCACGACCCGGTTGGCGCCCGCACCGGCGATGATGTTAGCCACCACCTTGGCAGTAATGGCGACACGCGCCGCGCGTGGCCGTCGATCCTGCCGCGCGTAACCAAAATACGGGATCACCGCCGTCACCCGAGCTGCGGAGGCGCGGCGCACGGCATCGATCATCACCACAAGCTCCATGAGGTGCTCGCTGGCCGGCCGGCAGGTAGACTGAACGATGAAGATATCCTTGCCGCGAACCGAATCCATGATCTCGACCATCACCTCGCCGTCACTGAAACGACCGACGATGGCCTTACCGAGGGGCATGTTCAGGTGACCCACGATGTCTGCCGCGAGCTGGCGATTCGCGTTCCCGCTAAACACCATCATCGAGCTGGAGTCGGGTACGTAGTCTAAGCTGAAGTGATCCGCTCGGCGCAACGCACCGTTGTTGAACTGGACTTCATCCATCAGACTGACAGACATCGCATCAGCACCAAACTGGCTGGGGTGCCAGGATTCGAACCTGGGAATGCGGGGATCAAAACCCCGTGCCTTACCACTTGGCGACACCCCATGTATAGAAACCGTTACAATCGAGTCGCAGTTTGTGAAAACACGTGCTGCACGGACAGATCCAGCATGGCCTTAGCGGACACGAAAGGCCACGGTATTCTTGTTCCTAACCTTCACGCAACGGTTAGCGTCAAACCGCTCGCGCGAGTAGCGGCGAACGATTCTTACCTTGAGCGACGATCCCCCACCAATGAGCCGGCAACCGGGTCAAAAGCTGGCGACCCTCAACCTCACCTGCAAGCGGTAAAAAGACCGCCGCGCCCGTGCCTGTCATACTGGCCGGCCCAAACCGACCCAGCCAGCGAAGCGCTTCATCCACTTCTGGATAATGCTCCCGCACCAGCGCTTCGCAGTCGTTTCCCATTCGGCCCACCACATCGCGGCACAAGAGCTGCCCGAACCGCATTTGGCCGTCTTTCAGCAAATTTTTAATTTTGGCCGGCCTTGAGTTGCGTGTCAACGTAGGCGCTGCAAACACCGATGCCGTTGAAACATGGCAGCCGGGGTGCACCACTAGATACCAAGGCTCTTCGAAGTCCACGGGTGTCAAACGCTCGCCGACCCCCTCGGCCCATGCCGCCCTACCCCGGACAAACACCGGCACATCGGCGCCTAGCCTCAGGCCCAGCTCAACCAGGGCAGCCAAGGGAAGTCCGATTCGCCACAGTTTATTCAGGGCTACCAATACGGTAGCCGCATTGGAGCTGCCTCCCCCAAGGCCAGCCCCCAAGGGAATACGCTTTTCGATGCCAATGTCCACGCCGAGCTTGGTTCCAGCCAAGGCTTGCAATTGCCTGGCAGCCCGCACGGTGAGATCCAAAGCTTCCGGAACATCTGCCAACTCAGTGCGACGTCGCACGAGGCCATCCGGACGAACCGATAGCCGAATCTCATCCCCATAGGCAAGAAACTGAAAGGCCGTTTGCAGCTCGTGGTAGCCATCCGGGCGCCGCCCGAGCACTCGCAGAAATAGGTTGATCTTGGCCGGAGCCGGCCAGCTGGCCGACGACTCTGTCAAGACTCGAGTACCCAACGGTTGACCACGATGCGAGCCGACACACGGGCGTTCTGTACGAAAAGCTTGCTTGGAAGTTGAAGGTCCCCTACCTGATCGTAACCAAGGTACTGAATTGCCCAACCCGACTGGCGTAGCAACTCTAAGCGACCGCCAACGTCCAATTGCAAGCTATCGATGGGGGCTTCGTGCTCGCTCACCCCCAGCAGCCAATAGCGCAACCCGCTCACGGGCATGCTCCAGCCGGCCATCTCTTGAAGCAGGTCCTCGGGAGCCTCGGCGGCAAAACGCTCCTCTTCAGCCGTACGCAGCACCACCCCCTCGGGCCCCCCAGCCAGCGACATCGCACCCACGCCTAACGGACCACGAATGCGAATTTGAAAGCGGTCCCCGCGCTGGATCCAGTGTACCGACGCGTGCCAAGCTTCCTCTTCGGCGCGCAGAACGATCCGGCCCGTGAGAGACCAACCGCTCAGTGATAGAAGCGCCTGGGCACGTTGCCTCCACACCTGTTCGGGACTGGGAACCGGCGCCGGTTCGCGCAACGCCGCACAGCCTACCAACAGCAAGCATAACAACCCCGCCCCCATCCAGCGGCACCAACGGGAGGGGCCGAGTCGATCAGCCGTTAGTGGCGTCAAGGGACGGTCACCAACCCCCACTTGGATTGTTTACGAACCGCTATCACGATAATCTCGGCCATGGTCATCGTTTCGTCAGGGTTGCTCTGGAGCACAGCGTTGGCGCCCAAGCCTTCGGCAGCCGACCCCTTGCGCCAAGGGGTCGGCTGCCTCAAGGGCAAAGGTCATCACACTGCCGAAACGATGACCAACGCCATAATCTCCAAGGCGCATGACGCGCCTCTAGTTAGGCTCGATGCGCAGGCGTCTCATCGCCTCAAGTATGCGTTCATCCCCAGGCGCTCTCTTGAGAGCCGTCTCCCACACCTGCCGCGCCGCGGAATGTTTACCCATCACCCACAGCACCTCGCCCAAATGAGCAGAAATCTCGGAATCGGATTCCTCGCTCGCCGCCAAAGCCCGCCTGAGGTAATCCACCGCCTCCTGGTAGCGGCCGAGGCGGTAAAGCACCCATCCCATGCTATCGAGAATGTAGTGATCATCGGGCCTGAGGGCAAGTGCCCGTTCGATCAGCTCCAAGGCTTCCTGATAGCGTTCGGTACGGTCCGCAAGCGTGTAGCCCAACGCATTGAGGGCATCAACGTTGTTGGGCTCCTGCGACAGGATCGCTCGCAAATCCGCCTCGACAGCTGCCAACCGATCCAGCTTCACCGCCAACATGGCACGGGCATAGAGCAGATTCGTATTGTTGGGATGCTCTACGAGGGCCCGGTCATAAACCGACATGGCGCCATCGAGCTCATCCGCCTCCATCAATACCTCTGCCTCCGCATGGAACAAGCGAATCGAATCTTGGGCGTCTTGTCGAGGCAAGCTATGCAAATACTGCTGACCCTGTTGCACTCCTTCCTGCTCACTGAGCAACACCGCCACTCGGATGTGGGCGCTAAGATAGTGTTCACCCCCATCGACCCTACGGTATGCTGCGATCGCCGCTTCTGGATCGTCTTTTGCCTCTGCTACCTGTCCTAGGTAGTAGTGGGCCTCCGAGACGCGGCTTCCAAACTCGATCAAGCGTTGAAACTGGACTTGCGCCTTATCCGGATGATTCGTTTGCAATAGGAGAAGTCCCAAGGCGTAGACCGAGTCGGCATCATCAGGCGCATCCTCGGCTAGCCTTTCGAACTGACGCCGCGCCTCCTCATAGCGTTTACCCCCTATCAGCAGTCGTGCGTACGTCGTACGCAGTTCCCGTTCTTCGGGATTGGCTGCCAAGGTCTGTTTCAGGACATCCAACGCTTGTGCCGTACGACCCTGTTCCTGGAGCACCTGCGCATAGAGGACCGCAGCCCGGACGTCACCCGGATCCATCGCTAGCGCTCGCGCCAACAGACCCTCGGCGCGCTTGAGCTCGCCAAATCGGCTGAGCAAGTGCGCGAACGCGAACAATGAATGACGATCACCACCACGCTCCGCCACCAGCCGATCCATCACGTCGATGACCCGCCCTTTGTTCTTTTCTCTGGCCAGCAGATCGCTGATGCGATACCAGTTTTCCGGCGTGGAGTCCTTGGAGTCCATCAAGACCCTGTTCAGTTGAGCAATCGCTTCATCGACACGACCTGCACGCACCAACAACACTGCATAGATTTGTCGCCCTTCCAGCGTCGTAGGTGCTAGCTCACTCCATAGCTTTGCCGCCTCCAAGGCACGTTCTTCATCCCGAGCAAACACCGCAATTCGGGTAGCGCGTTCCGCGATCGCCGCATCACCCAAACGCCTGGCCACCCCGAGGTAAGTACGGGCCGCCAACTCTGGATCGCCACGTTGCCCGGCAAACTCCGCCACCAGCAAATCGTAAAGCGTCTCCTGGGAGAATCCCTCTTCATTATTAGCCGCATCGAAGGAGGCGGTGGTTGAGGGACGCGCCATAGTTTGTGCAGACTGCAGCTCGCTGTACTCCAACGGACCGGAATTCGCACAACCGACCAACGCAAATGAGAACCATGCTAGATAGCCAGCCAGCACTGTTACTCCCCTTGGGTGGGGAGGCAACGAGGATTGAAGTGACCGAACCTCAAACACGGCGGGCTTCATAGGGTATCGACCTCAAATCGTCTTCGACGCTGTTTGGATTGCGACCGCGCTGCCCATGGCGGTCGTTGCGTGGCGGCTAGCGCCCCTAATTGTTGGCAAACGATTTTGTGCCACCACCGGCTGGCTCGCCCACAACAGGTCTGGGCCAAGCGCGAGTCATGACCATCGATTCTCCCCGATATACTCGGCAACTCATCCCCTTCCTGGGATTGGCCTCTGCCGGGCGGCTACTGAGACGTTAAGCAAAAGTGCCTTGCAGAGAGACTCGTTCGCCCTCCCAGGGCTTCCATGGGTCCCTTCGCGATTTCCCGAGAACAGCCTCCTAAAACCGAGAAACCAAAGCGTCCTGCAGCGAGTATGCTCTTTAGCTAAACGCTTCACTGAGTACTATACCCTAGTCCTATGCTGGGCGGTAATGGTGGAGGTCGTGATCGCTTGTATTCGAGAATGTGTTGCCCGATCATGCTTTGTTGGCTCATGATTACCCAGGATCCATGTCACTGATTGTGTTTGGCGTTAACCACAAGAGTGCGCCCCTCACCGTGCGCGAGCGGGTGAGTTTTCCGCCAGAACGCTTAAGCATAGCTTTGAGCGAGCTCACCGCCTGCGAAGGTGTGGAGGAAGCGGCCATTCTCTCCACCTGCAACCGTACCGACCTTTACTGCGGCATCGACACTGCCGATGGTGATCGCGCTTTGGAATGGTTCACGGCAGTAGGACATCTCACTGAGAAGGAGGCGCAACGTTATATTTACGTCCACCGCTCCGAGTCGGCCGTGCGTCATGTTCTGCGGGTTGCGAGCGGGCTCGATTCGTTGGTTCTAGGGGAGCCCCAAATCCTCGGCCAAGTTAAACAGGCATACCAGCGTGCGTTGAAGATCGGTACCATCGGGCGAGTGTTATGCCGGCTTTTCCAGCACGCCTTTTTTGTTGCCAAGCGTATCCGAACCGACACGGCCATTGGCTCGAGTCCCGTTTCCGTGGCGTTTGCCGCGGTGCGGCTTGCGCAACAGATTTTCGGCGATCTCTCCTCTCAAACGGCCATGCTCATCGGTGCCGGAGAGACCATCGAGCTCTCAGCACGTCACCTCGTTAAATCTGGGCTAGGACGGTTAGTGATCGCCAATCGCACCCTGGAAAACGCGCACCGGCTGGCCACCGAGTTCGGAGGTTACGCCATCGCCCTGGATGAGATCCCCGCACACCTCGCAGAGGCGGACATCGTGATCTCTTCGACCGCGAGCGAGACCCCTGTGCTTAGCCTATCTGTAGTCCGACAGGCGATCGGAAAACGTAAACACCGCCCGGTTTTCATGGTCGATATCGCGGTTCCCCGAGATATCGACCCTGCGGTCAGCGAGCTTGAGGACGTCTACCTATACTCGATAGATGACTTGGGGGCAGTCATCCAAGAGAGCTTTCAGTCGCGACATGAAGCTGCGCGTAAGGCGGAAGAGATCATCGACACACAGGTTAGCCATTTCATGGATTGGCTAGGGACCTTGGACATGGTCTCGACCATTTGCGCATTTCGAGATTATGCCGAAACCATACGGGACGAGCGTCTGCGGTGGGCACAACGGCGGCTCGCCGCGGGCGAGCCCCCGGAGCAGGTACTAAGCCGACTGGCCAACACATTGACCAATAAACTTATCCACTCGCCGACGGTAAAGTTGCGCCAAGCCGGCTCACAGGGGCAGAAGGAGCTGGCCGATACCATTCAGACCCTGTTTGGGCTTCCCGATCCAGGAGGGCGGCATCCTAATCCATGAAAGCATCTATTCACCAGAAATTGGAGACGTTGAGCGCACGGTTCGATGAGGTCAACGCCCTCCTAGGCCGACCGGAGATCATCGCCAACCAGGACCACTTTCGTGCCCTATCTAAGGAGTACGCCGAAGTTCGGCCCTTGGTGGAGTGTTACAGCCAGTATCGCGACGTGCAGACGGCGATGGACAGTGCGCGCCAAATACTACGCGATCCGGATCCCGACATACGTAGCCTCGCTGAGGACGAGCTTCGTCAAGGAGAGAAGCAGTGTGTGGTCCTCGATCGGAAACTCCAACAATTGCTGTTACCTCGCGACCCAGCAGATGACAGCAATTTATTTCTCGAGATTCGCGCGGGGACCGGTGGAGACGAGGCAGCTCTTTTCGCCGGCGACCTGTTCCGTATGTACGCTCGCTATGCAGACCTGCGGGGCTGGCAAACCGAACCCATGACCGAGCATCTTGGCGAACACGGCGGTTATAAGGAAGTGATCATCCGCATCATCGGGCGCGGCGCCTATTCCAGGCTCAAGTTCGAATCCGGGGCACACCGTGTTCAGCGGGTACCGGAAACCGAATCTCAGGGGAGAATCCACACCTCGGCCTGTACTGTCGCCGTGTTGCCCGAGCTCGCTGAGATCGAGGACGTGGAAATCAATCCCACCGACCTCAAAATCGACACTTTCCGAGCTTCGGGAGCCGGCGGTCAGCATGTCAACAAAACCGACTCTGCCATCCGCATCACTCACCTGCCCACAAACACCATCGTGGAGTGCCAGGACGAGCGTTCACAGCATAAGAATCGCGCCCGGGCTTTATCCCTACTGCGAGCAAAACTGCTGGCGGTAGAGCAAGAGCGGCAGACTCGGGATAGGGCAGCCACACGGCGTAGCCTGGTCGGCAGCGGGGACCGCTCTGAGCGAATCCGTACCTACAATTTCCCCCAAGGGCGCGTGACGGACCACCGCATCAATCTCACCCTTTATCAGTTGGAAGAGATGCTCGAGGGAGTGTTGGATCCTCTGATCGATCCACTGATCAGTGAACATCAGGCAGCCCAGTTAGCCGCCCTCAGTGAGTAGCCTTGCAGATCATCAGCTCTTCTCACGCGTGACAACCGCTATCCCGGTCCGGGCGGCCCTCGAGCACGCCGTGCAAGCCTTGGCGCTCAATTCAGACACCGCCCGCCTCGAGGCGGAGACACTGCTTGCCCATATCTTAGACAAGCCCCGCCACTACCCGTACGTTTGGCCAGAGCACCCCATTGCCGAAACCCAATACCGACGCTTCGCGCTACTCTGCCGACGCCGAGCAGCGGGTGAGCCGGTCGCTTACCTATTGGGACGCCGTGAATTCTGGTCCCTTGATCTCGAAGTGACTCCGGCCACCCTGATCCCCAGGCCGGAGACGGAATGCCTGGTCGCAGCAGCGTTAGCCCTTATCCCTTCCTGCGCCAAGTGGTCCATTGCCGACCTGGGAACCGGTAGCGGCGCCATCGCGCTGGCGATCGCCAAGGAGCGACCCCATTGTCGCGTCATAGCGACCGACATCTCACCGGCAGCCCTCGCCGTGGCAAAGGGAAACGCCCTGCGTCTGAGTATTCGCAACGTCGCTTTTGCAGAGGGAGATTGGTTCACTGCCCTCGCCGAGCGTGGTTACCCGATGATCCTCTCAAACCCTCCTTACATCGCCGACAACGATCCCCACTTGGAGCGTGGCGACGTGCGCTTCGAACCGCGGTCAGCCTTGCTAGGCGGCCCACGGGGTATGACGCCGATTCGGCTCATCGCCGATCGAGCCCGCGCCTATCTCGCACCCAACGGGCGGTTGCTGTTGGAGCACGGCCACCAGCAACGCCGACACCTGTCACGGCTGCTGCAGCGATTGGGCTATCGCGACATCACCTATCACCGCGACTATGCGGGTCGGCAGCGAATCATCGAGGGGGTCGCCCCATGAACGAGGAGCAGCGCCGCCGCTACAGCCGACACATTCAGCTTCCCTTCATCGGCTCCGAAGGACAGTGCCGACTACTGCGCTCGCGGGCGCTGATCGTTGGCCTCGGTGGACTCGGTTCGCCAGCGGCTATTTACCTCTCAGCCTCCGGCGTCGGGCACCTGACGCTGGTGGACTTCGATCACGTGGAGCTTTCCAATCTCCAAAGACAAATCATTCACGGCACTTCTGATCTAGGCCGCCACAAAGTGCTGTCGGCTCGCGATCGACTCATCGAGCTCAACCCCGATATCAGCGTGACGGCATTGCCAAGGGCGCTCGATAACGAAGAGCTAGAACAGGAGATCGGCCGCGCCGATGTGGTGTTAGATGCGAGCGACAATTTTGAGACACGTTTCGAACTCAACCGTGCCTGCGTCACCGCCAAGACCCCGCTGGTCTGCGCAGCGGCCATCCGGATGGAAGCCCAAATCACCGTGTTCGAGCCGGCTCGCCCGGATAGTCCGTGCTATCGCTGCCTCTACCCGAACGAAACGGAAGCCGATGAGGAGGCTTGCGCGGCATTCGGGGTGCTCGCACCGCTGCTTGGCGTCATCGGCAGCCTACAAGCAGTGGAAGCGTTGAAACTGCTGTTAGGAATCGGCAGCCAACTCACGGGTCGGCTCCTGCTGTTTGACGCGTCACAGATGGAGTGGAGGACACTGCGGTTACGTAAAGACCCCCAGTGTCCGGTCTGCGCCCAACCCTCAGGGCCGAGATAGCCGAAAAGGCTCGCGCGCCCTTCTTCTGCCGACACCAAGGCTGAGATGTTGTGAAAAAACCTGCTACACGACCCGATAGCGGCGTTGGACGATGCTCGCTCCTCGCCTATCGACTTGATATGTCTCACGGCTTCGCGCCGTCCGCCTGGCTCTCGGGCCGCTCTCGACGGTTTTTTCACAACCTCTCAGTGATGAGATCTAGGGTGTGCCTGAGTGGGACGCCGTTGCGGATGGACTCAGTGGTTCACTATCCATCGCCCGATCAGCAGACCAAGCGAGGTCAAGCTGTCGCGCCGCTTTGACATCATCCAAGCGGCGCACCGGCAACGTATAAGGAGCGGCCTTTACGAACTCGATCTCCTGTCGCGCCTCTTGTTCAATTCGACACATCGCCTCAATGAAACCATCGAGGGTTTCTTTACTCTCCGTTTCGGTAGGCTCTATCAGCAAGCACTCGGGCACCAACAGCGGGAAATAGGTGGTCGGCGCATGATAACCATAGTCCAGCAAACGCTTAGCAAAATCCATGGCAGTCGCGCCTAGCTCATGGGCTTGGCGCCTGAGCGTCACGATGAACTCGTGGCTCGCACGGCGGCTCGGAAAGGCCAAATCAAAGCCCCGCGCACGCAACCGGACCGCCATATAGTTAGCATTCAAGGTGGCGTATTGGCCGACTCTCTCTAACCCTTCACACCCGAGCAAGCGAATATACGCATAGGCCCTCAGCAAGACGCCCACATTACCGGCGTGCGCCGACAGCCGGCCAATGGTTTGAGGACAATCATCTTCCGTAAGCCACCGGTACTCATGACCATCGTAACCCACGATAGGCACCGGCAAGAATGGCCGCAGTCGCTCGCCGACGGCCACCGGCCCCGCACCCGGCCCACCTCCACCGTGGGGCGTCGCGAAGGTCTTATGCATATTCAGGTGCACGACATCAAAGCCCATATCTCCTGGCCGGGCTTGGCCCAGTATGGCGTTTAGATTCGCACCATCGTAGTAGAGTAAGGCGCCGGCTTCGTGAATAAGCCCTGCGATGTCAAGAATGCCCCGTTCAAAAACGCCCAGCGTCGAAGGATTGGTGAGCATGATCCCAGCCGTGCGAGGCCCAACACGGGCGCGTAGGGCTCCCAGATCAACGTCGCCTTCCGAATTGGTCGGCACCTCCACCACCTGGTAGCCGCACATCGCAGCCGTCGCCGGGTTAGTGCCATGGGCAGCATCCGGGACCAAGATTTCGGTGCGTTCGGTATCGCCCTGCGCGGCGTGATAGGCTCGGATCATGGCGACCCCGGCAAACTCGCCCTGGGCTCCCGCCATGGGCGCGAGTGACGCGGCGGCCGTGCCCGTAATGCTGATCAAGTATTGCTGCAGCTCGAACAGGCAGCCCAGTACACCCTGACTGTGGGAAACCGGTGCGTCGGGATGTCGGCCCTGAAACCCTGCCAGCATGGCCAGCGTATTGCCAACCCGGGGGTTATACTTCATCGTGCAGGAGCCAAGGGGATAGAAATGCGTGTCGACCGCGAAGTTGCGTTGCGAAAGCCGTGTGTAATGCCGCACCGCTTGCAGCTCCGACACTTCAGGCAAAACAGCGGGCTGTTTGCGCAAGAAACGCCCCGGTATGGCAAGTGCGTGATCGGCCACCGGCACCATCTGGGTTGCACAGCGCCGACCGGGGCGCGACAGTTCGAAGATGAGCTCACTCATTCCAAATGGCGCAGACGCCCTCTGCACGCCTAGAGGGCCGCCAGGGCTTTCGCATAGTCCGGCTCATCGCCAATCTCGGGAACCAGCTCCGTGTAGGTCACCTTGTTATCCCGGTCGAGCACCACCACCGCACGCGCCGATAAACCGGCCAGTGGGCCATCCTCGATGAGGACCCCGTAATCGCCGGCGAAATCGCGCGAGCGCATCATCGATAAGGTCACGACATTCTTTAGGCCCCCATCGCTGCAAAAGCGCGACTGCGCGAATGGCAGATCGGCCGAAATCACAAGAAACGTCGTGTCAGTGTGATCCCGCGCGTAGTCATTAAACTTCTGTGTTGACGTAGCACAGACCGGCGTATCAAGACTCGGAACGATATTGAGCAACTTCTTGTTACCCGCGAAGTCCGCTAGACTGACCTCCTTCAACCGCTTGTCGACAAGCTTGAAGCCCGGAGCTTCGCTGCCAATAGCCGGTAAGTCACCATTGGTGTTGATCGGTTCGCCTTGCAGCGTGACTGTTGCCATAGTCCTCTCCTCCTACCGATTGATTACAGCTTCGGTTGCACAGGGCACCTCGGTGCGCTGCGGTGTCGCATGATCCGCGCTAGCAATTGCACGTAGTTTTCGATATCCGGCTCAGTACGCTGTTCCGTTGCGCACACCATCAAACCGTTCGCCAATTGTGGAAAATATCGCCCTACATCATAACCGCCCAGCACATTGTAAGCCGCAAGCGAACGCAGGACCTCGTTGACAGGCGCCTGCAGGCGAAGCACCGCTTCGTGGAAAAACGGCCGGTCAAAAACCTGCTCTACGCCATCGATTGCCGTCAGTCGCTCTACGAGCCGGCAGCAATGCTCGTGGCACGCTTTGGCAACGCGGACAAGTCCCTCTGACCCGAGTATCGCCATGTGGATGGTGGCAGCGGTCACCAACAGCCCTTGATTGGTACAGATATTAGACGTTGCCTTGGAGCGCCGGATGTGTTGCTCCCGGGCCTGTAGGGTAAGGGTGAAACCCGGCTTACCGTCCAGATCGACGGTCCGGCCCACGATGCGACCTGGCATCTGGCGAACATGTGCCGCTTTACTCGCCATGAAGCCAAAGTAAGGTCCTCCCGAGGAAAGCGGCACCCCAAGCGGTTGCCCTTCACCGCAAGCGATGTCCGTTCCCCTCGCTCCCCAGTGCCCCGGGGGAGACAGCCAAGCCATGGCGACTGGATTCACTAGGCCGATGACGACTAAGCCGTTTTCATGTCCCCAATCCGTCAGGGCATCCACCTCTTCCAACACACCGAAAAAATTGGGTTGCGGCACCACGAGCACAGCGTAGGCACGTCCATCTAAGCGGCGTAGCCCTTCGGGGGCAATATGGCCCCCCTGGCTGTCAAAGGGAAGCTCGACGAACTCAATAGACTGGCTGTGGGCAATCGTCATGGCCACTGACCGGTAAATCGGATGCACCGTCGATGGCATGAGCACACATCTCGATTTCCGGTGCAAGCGTACCGCCATCAGGACGGCTTCGGCGAGTGCCGAAGCGCCATCATACAACGAAGCATTCGACACCTCGAGGCCCATTAGGTTCGCCACCATCGTTTGGAACTCGTAGCTAACCTGCAGGGTACCTTGGCTTGCTTCCGCCTGATAGGGGGTATAAGCAGAATAAAACTCGCCGCGTGTTACCAGCTCCCAGACCGCGGCAGGGATGTGGTGCTCATACGCTCCGGCGCCAACGAAACACATCGCCCCGGCATCCTGCTGGGCGCGAGCCCGCATCAGCCGAGTCAGTTCCATCTCACTCAGGGCGCTTGGAATATCATCGAGCTTCTTGCCGCGAAGTGCTGAAGGGATCTCATCAAATAGGTCTTCCAGGGATTGCACCCCGACTGCCGACAACATGGCGGCGCGCTCATCATCAGTATGGGGGATAAAGGGCACGACCGCGGTTTCTCCTAATTATTCACAACCTTTTAGAGCTTGTGAAAAAACCTGCTGCGCTACCCGATAGCGGCATTGGGCGGTGCTCGCTCCTCGCCTAGCTATCTGATATGTCTCTCGGCTTGGCGCCGTCCGCCTGGCTCTCGGGCTGCTCGCGAGGGTTTTTTCACAACCTCTTAGTCCTCCTCGCTTTTCGCCAACGCGCTGTAGGCGGCCGCGTCGAGGAGATTGCCGATGTCGTCGACAGAGTCCGGCTTTAGGCGAACCATCCAGCCTTCCCCGTAGGGATCTCGGTTGATAAGCTCTGGCGCATCAGCAAGGGATTCATTGATCGCCATCACCTCGCCTGCTACCGGACCATAGACATCTGCCGCAGCCTTGACCGACTCCACGACCGCGAGTTCCTCGCGCGCCTGCACCCTACGACCGGGTTCCGGGAGTTCCACATACACGAGATCACCTAACAGCTCTTGGGCGTGGTCGGTAATACCCATGACCAAGCTGCCGTCGTCTTCCTGGCGAACCCATTCGTGGGTCTTGGCATAGCGCAGTTCTTCAGGAACACTGCTCATAAGCTTCCCCTATTTCCCGTCATGTTGGTAGAACGACACTCCGCGAACGCCCCGAAACCGGCCCGCAGCAGGGATTTTAGGCAGCAGCGCCAAAACAGGGCTGACCATGGCGCACGAAAGGGGGCTTGACGAGACGCACTGGCTGTTGCCGCCCTCGAATTTCCACCGCCACCCCTTCCTGAGGTGCGTTCACCGGGACTCTCGCAAGGGCGATGCTTCGTTTGAGCATGGGTGAGAATCCGCCGCTCGTCACTATCCCTTCTTCACCACCTTTCATCAGTACACGCTGGCGAGCACGCATGACGCCGGACCCCTCCAGCAAAAGGCCAACACGTTTCTGGCGTGCTCCCTGGAGTCGCTGTTGTTGCAGTGCCTTACGACCGATGAACGCTCGATCCTCGGGCTGCCACGCCACGGTCCATCCTAGGCCCGATTCAAACGGCGTCACCGATTCATCCATCTCGGCTCCATAGAGATTTAGACCGGCTTCTAGGCGCAAAGTGTCTCGTGCCGCGAGCCCTGCGGGGCGCACCCCCGTTGACCATAAAGCTTCTACGAGCTCAAGTACTGCTTCCTGGGCCAGCATCAGCTCAAAGCCATCTTCACCCGTGTAGCCCGTGCGAGCGATCAGGGTCTCTTCTTCTCTTTTCCATGCGGCTTGAAACGAAGCCAGGCACGATGCTCGCTCCCGCGTATCCGGATCAAGCACGCCCAGCACATGCTCGCGTGCCATCGGTCCCTGCACTGCAATGAGACAGAGGTCGGTTCGTTCGCTAATGTTAACGGCGAATGCCCGACCCTGATGCCGCATCCAAGCGACGACGGCTGAGCGCGTGGCCGCGTTGGATACCAACCGGAAACAGTCGGCAGCGAGTGAGTAAACGATCAGATCATCCAAGATGCCTCCAGCGTCATTCAGGAGACAACTGTATAAAGCTCCACCGGATCCCTTCAACAGCGCGACATCATTGGCAAGCAGATACCGCAGAAAGGCTTCACCGTCAGTTCCAGAGATGTCCAGAACCGTCATGTGGGAAACGTCGAACAGCCCTGCCGTTCCGCGAACACGGTGGTGCTCATCGAGTTGAGACCCATAGTGCAACGGCATCTTCCAGCCGGCGAAGTCTACCATCCTGGCTCCCATGGCAACATGCCACTGGTAAAGTGCGGTTCGTTTGCTCACGCCCCCCTCCCAGCGCCGGCACCCCGTGAGCTGCCGTTGGCCTTGAGCCATGGCTTGCTCGGCAGTGCATTTTTCCCGCCGTACCGCTTAGCAGCTGTTTTAGAAACTACTGCGCTTGGCTGAGCGGCGTTGCGCGGCGGCACAGAATCCTCATGTACTCGTTTGTACACTGCGGTTGTTACTCGCCCCATCCTTGGGGCTCGCCCCTTCGGGGCCAGCTTAACGCTGTTCAAAATCGTTCCCGACGATTTTGTCACCGCCGTGCGCCTTGCTCCGCCGGCGCTCGCGACATTTTTAAAACAGCTTCTTCACGCCGCCGTGATCATGCCAACGCTTAAGAGCCGTTTCAAAGGGCGACCGGCATTGGTGCTGGCGATGTTGGCCTACGGTCATGCTAACTGGCGGCACTATACTGGGAGCGCGGTCCAAAACCAAGCCTTGCATCACTCTCGAGCGCACCCAGGCCCTCTTCACCACAGGTTCCGAACGTCAGCATTGAGGCAAAACTCGTTCCAGAGATCATATCTCGCCGACAGGCTGCGAAAAACCGCCGTCCCCTGCTCTGATCTCACACAAATCAGGTATAGTTCCGGCCTGTGGTCATCGTTTCAGCCCCTGTTCGGCTTTTCACCTCGGGTTTTCGGGCCGTCTCATCCGCCGCAGGCTGAGAGGTTGTGAAAAAACCGTCGTGAGCGGGCCGAGAGCCAGGCGGACGGGGCGAAGCCGTGAGACATATAGCGCACCTACCTGATTTGTGGACTAACCAGACCTGCCGACTTGAACATTGGCTGGGATCGCTACCACGAATGTCTTAGGAGCGCTATATCAAGTCGATAGGCGAGGACCGAGCACCGCCTAACGCCGCTACCGGGTCGTGTAGCAGGTTTTTTCACAACCTCAGAGGACGAACGCCATGAGCGAAGAACATATCGATAAAGCCGCTGTTATTTCGACACTTAACCACATCTTGGAGTTAGAGCTAGCCGGTGTGGTGCGCTATACCCATTATTCATTAATGGTTTTTGGCTTTGGCCGCATTCCCATCGTATCGTGGCTGCGAGACCAAGCGGAGGAAGGACTGCGGCATGCCCAAGAAGCCGGTGAGCTCATCACTCAGTTCGGTGGTCATCCCTCCCTCGGTATCGGTGCTTTGCTGGAAACCCATCGGCACGACGTCGGGGATATCTTGCGGGAATCCTTAGCCCATGAGGCCGATGCCATCGCTGCCTACCGAGACCTTCTAACACAAGTGGAGGGCCGATCCATACTCCTCGATGAGTACGCCAGGCGCCTCATCGCAGAAGAAGAACGCCACCAAGGTGAAGTGGAGAAAATGCTACGCGCTCCGGCATAATGAGCCACATGTCCGGACTAGGCAGCGCCCCTCGCTAGCGGCAGGCATTCGCCAATGCCGAGGGTAGCCAGGCCATCGTGAGCCTGCTCGTTGGCGAGGGGACGCTCGCTCCGCGAAAGATTGGGGGGCAGATCGCCTCACTACAGAGAAACTGCCCGGATACCCTCTGCGCCCATCAGAGTCTGTGTGCTTTCTATGTTGCACTCCATTATCGTTCAGCCTACCATTCGCATTAATAATCCCGCCGTGGGCTATAAATGAAACCTACGGTTGTCAATCAGCGCAGGACTCCAGAAGATGTACATCTGTATTTGTAAAGCGGTGACCGACGGTGAGATCAGGCAGGCAGTAGCGCGGGGAGTCCGGTCGATGCGAGAGCTCCGTGAGGCGCTAAGCGTTGCGACTCAGTGCGGTAAATGTGCGAAAGCGGCAAAATGCTGACTAAGGGAAGCGATCCACCCTTGTGCCGATGCGACATCACAGCCGGCATTCGCCTGAATGGCTGGCTAGAAGCAACCGGCTAGTGATAGCGGCCGCTCTTCATCGAAGTCAGCAGCGCAATACCGCTAACTTAACCTAGCGTACTGGGCTTCTCGCTGGACATATCCGTCTTTAAGGTTACCAGAGGGGTCTACCTACTCCCCACGGTAAATTTGTTCTAACCGCTGTTTCGGTCGTCATTCCCGCGAAAGCGGGAATCCAGGTGTCTCAAGGTACTCATTTCCTGACAATGGCCATCCCTGGCGGCTGGATTCCGGCTTCCCCGCCAGAATGACAGGATTATTCAACTGGCCCAAAGGGTTATCCATCAGAACACATTTACCCTGCTAACGAGCCTCAGTGGGTTGACAATGTAGCCCCCGACAGTTTATGCTGCACTGCAGCAATTCCCTTGAGCAATCCGCGAACTTCCCCCATGTATGGCTCAAAAAGCGCTCTTCCCCGCGAAGTGTTCGAGACACATAAACGTATCGTGGAGTTGGCGCTCGAGGTCAATCACATCCTGAGTCGAGCCCAAGAGCGAATGGTTCAACAGGGATCCACTGCCGTTGGGGCGTGGCTTGAGGCCATGAGGAATGAGTGGCAGGCCGTCATAGATGCCGAAGACGTCGTGGATCTCCTTTCCCTGCAGGTCGATGTGGCGACCGATCTGACGGAACGCGTATTCACTACGCTCCAGGAGCTCATTGATATTCGGCTTCAAACCGAGAACGATGTCCTGAAGTGCCTGCACGATACCTTCGGCGGAAAACAAGCGCCATCCTCGGCATGGCATTGACAGGGCTGGCGCAAGGCCCTCCACACTACCTGTCATAGGTATCCCACAGCATCCATTGCTGGGATGACGGCAGTCGCTTTCAAAACAGCCTCCAAGGCGAGTTGCCCAAGTATCTCAGTATCGAATCGCCAGGTTTCAGAGGTTTCAGGAACAAAACTAGAAGCCGATAACGCCCACAATCGCTGCCGGCTGCTTTGTCTTTAGCGCTGCCTCTCAGAAGCTGTTTTAAGAATGTCGCGAGCGCCGGCGGAGCAACAAGGCGCACAGCGACGAGACATATCAGATAGCTAGGCGAGGAGCAAGTACCGCCCAAAGCCGCTATCGTGTCGTGTAGCAGGTTTTTTTCACAAGCTCTCAGGCAAGCGCAGTAGCTTTTAAAACAGCTTCTCAACCGCGCTGCGCTTAGCAACCTGGTTCCTGATACGGCATTTAGGCGCACGCCCAGGCGTTATCCCCGACAAAGCACGGCGGCTTCGTTCAACTCAGCTACCATCAGAGGAACAAACCGTGGAGTATCCGGTTCGGAAAGATGGCCCCTATACCATCATTTCACTATCGGGCGAACTCGACCTTAGCTTCTCTCCGGAAGCAAGAAAACAGATCCTTGCCTGCATCAATGGCGACAACCACGTCCTTGTGGAAATGGCTGACGTGGAATACATCGACAGCTCGGGGATTGCAGGGCTGGTTGAGAGTTTTCAAATCGCCAAGCGAAAACAACTGCAATTCGGGCTTGTCAGTGTCAGTCAGTCCGCCATGCAGGTGCTGCGTATCGCACGCCTCGATCGCATATTCCCGATCTATGCCTCGACCAGCGAAGCTGTCGGTGGAAGGCTTTAGGGAAGATCGGCCATGGTCAGCGTTTCGTCAGGGTTGCTCTGCAGCACACCGTTGGCGCCCAAGCCTTCGGCAGCCGGACACCCCTGAGGCAAGGGTGTGTGCGGCAAGGTTACCGGACCCAAGCCGACAGGTACGTCTTCACGGCGTCCCTGGCCCCAAGGGGTCGGCTGCCCCAAGGGCAAAGGTCATCAAGCTGCCGAAACGATGACCAATGCCGGAAACTCCTCTCACGCCTGCTCCGGCCCAGGTCCGGATCACAGCCACCGCCAACACTTCCGGCTCTCAGAGGTTGTGAAGAAACCTACTACACAACCCGATAGCGGCGTTGGGCGGTGCTCGCTCCTCGCCTAGCTATCTGATATGTCTCGTCGCTACGCCCCGCCCGCCTTGCTCTCGGGCCGCTCGCGACGGTTTTACCTGGGCGCAACGGCTGAGCCAATAGAACACATTGACACCCTGCTCTTCGAAGTGGAGCGCACGCTTACGTGCCTAGCAGGCGTGGGGGATCGCGTTCCTGCTCATCCAACCTTGCTAGCTTTATCAGGAGCAGCGCCGACCTGCGGCATACCCATTGATGGTATAGATCCGTAACCTGATAGGGAGACATAAACCACGCTTAAAACGCCTAAGATTCGCAGCCGGAGTTGCAGTCGTGTCCGGCAATCACTGCACCGCACTATAACTCGACCACACTGGGAACGACCACATGCATGGCGATGGGAAGATGGTCGGAAAACATCCAACCCGGAATATACGCCCGCTCGATGTGCAGTTCCGGAGACAACAAGATGTGGTCTAGGCGCCAGCGCGGTTGCCAGCTCGGAAAGGTATTGAGATTGTTCTGCGGTGACTGCAATTCGGTATCACGTACCAGCTGCTTGATCTCCTGGCTTGCCATGCCACAGTTGAGGTCACCCATGACAATGACATGGGCATACTCATTGACGAGATCCGTCAGATAGGCGATCTGCCTCAGGCGCGTTCGCCTACCGAGGGCCAAGTGAAGAACCAATAGCGTCAACCCCGCGTCTGCCGATCCGAAGCGAGCAACCAGTACGCCGCGCCCCGGCAGCCCCGGCAATGGGTGCTCGATGACTTGCCTGGGAGTGATCCGAGATAAAAAGGCATTGCTGTGCTGCGCCAACTTGCCTAGGCGCCGATTGGTTTGACAGTGCCAGAAGGGGAAGCCTGCGTGTTCCGCGAGGTACTTGGTCTGGTTGATAAACCCTGTTCGCAGGCTACCGGAGTCGACTTCCTGCAGCCCCACGATATCGAAAGGCCTAAGGGCTTTGGCGATGCCATCGAGGTTATACCAGCGGCTGGCATGAGGCAGCACATGTTTCCATCCCTGGGTGATATAGTGCCGGTATCGCTGCGAGCCAATACCTGTCTGAATGTTATAGCTCAATAAACGCAGCCGGCGCCCACCCCCGGGCAATGTCTCATATGGCCACGCCGGCTCCCCCGCGTTATCCGATACCTCAACTCTCGTCGCCACAATGTTTGACCGCCTGGCGCTCATCCGGTACCGCCCTCCATGCTCTCGTGAATCGGTTTTAGCACCATCGGCAACACCGCTTCTGGTTTAACCCAACCCTATTCAAGACCCTGGTCATCTTTTTGCCAGGGTTACTACCTCAAGCATCCCCTCGGCACCCAAGTTTTCGGCCGTGCCCCCGTTACAGCCAGGGCGTGTGCGTCAGGGATGTTCGACCCAAGCCGCCAGGGATGCGGTGAAGATGTCCCTGGCGGCTTTGGGTCGGCTGCTCTCTGGGCAAGGGTAATCAAACCGGCGAAACGACGCCCACCGCCCCACTTAACCATGGCGCTGCGCGACCGCTACCTTTCTGCACGCTGGATCTGTTCCCGTTCAAGATCACTCAGACGAGCCGCTATCCGCGCGCGCCGGTAGAAGTTGTTCTCTGGTAGCTTCTGAGCTAAGCGCATTTGCTCGATGGCGGCATCCAGCTGGCCATCGAGATAGTAATGATCGGCGAGAGCCATTTTGCCTTCGGCCAGATGACCAAGCCGGGTATACGCCTCGGCCAAAGCTTTGTAAAGAACCCCATCCAAAGAGGCATGCCGACGATAGCGATGCAGCAGCGCCAGAACTCGCTCTGGCTGATCGGCGAGCAACAGAGCCTCGCTATAGCCGTGCATCAACGCCCTATCATGGGGATACAAGCTGGTGGCTTCCCGGTAAATACGCAGCGCTTCGTCCATATGCCCAAGCTCGAGCTCCGCCCGAGCCAAGGCAATCTGCAGGGGGATATGCGTCTCCAGTTCGGCAGGCGCCAACTTCCCAAGTTCGGCACGCGCGCGCTCAGGGTAGCCAGCCCGTAACAGAGCCAGCGCGTAACCGTAACGCGTAACGAACTCGACCCGCGGTTGCTCCTTCTGCAGGGCTGCCGCGAAGTGCTGAACGGCACGGTTTGCATCCCCGCTGGCGATCGTGCGCAGCTTGGCCTGGACCAGCTGATAAGGAACACCATCAACGTACTGGCGGTAGTGAAACCGTTCCGCCCGGCTACGGGAATCAGCGATCCGTGACCCGGTCACGGGATGGGTCGACAGAAACTCCGGCGGCTTCGCAAAATAGCGTTGCGACTGCTGCAGGCGCTCGAAGAACGTCGACATCGCCCGCGGATCGAAGCCCGCCGCATACAGGATCTGCATACCCAATCGGTCGGCTTCCTGCTCATTGGAGCGCGAGAAGTTAAGCTGAACCTGAGCCTGCCCGGCGCTAACCGCCGCCGCTGCCGCAGCCCCTGCTTGACCGCCACCGGCAACGCCGAGGGCGATAGCCGCGATCAAGCCAGCCAGAGCCGGCAGCGTCATACTATCGGCCAGTTCGATCGAGCGGGCGAGATGTCGTTGGCTGACATGGGCGATTTCGTGGGCGATCACCGCCGCTAGCTCGCTTTCCGATGTGGTCGCCTCGATTAAGCCGGAATTGATCCCGATGAATCCTCCGGGCGCAGCGAAAGCGTTGATGACCGGGCTGGCGATCACAGCGAAGCTAAACCGGGCACCGGGCATGCCGCTGTGGGAGGCCAGTCGATACCCCAAAGATTGGACATAATCGACAATCTCGGGATCATCCACAAGCTTGAGCCGAACGCGCAACTCGCGCATGAAAGCTTCCCCCAGGAGCCGCTCATCCCCCTGGGAAAGAATGGCGCCCGACGGATCACCGATATCCGGCAGCGAGATTTCCGTTACACTGGTGCGCGGCACTGTGAGTAGCGCTATGAGGCTCAAAGCAAACACGCGCCTCACGTTCCGCCTAAGGGACTTGGTTCGTCTCATCGGTACTTTTAAGATACCCCGTCGGGGGGTTTGTTCCCAACGCGACCACTGGCGAGTAACGGGAGCCGGCAAGCCCGCAGAATCCCCGGCGGTAAGCGGCTCGGCGAGTGACAAGCGCCACACCCATCCATCCCCTCACGACCCCTAGGGCCCTGGGCTGCCAATTACGGCGGCACATGTCCGCTGCGAGTTAAACTCACTCGAACGAGGTCAAGCCATCTACTCAAGAGCTTTCATCTACCCAATTCTTTCATCGACTCATCTTGCGATGATAGCGATCCTCCCGTTAAGCTAACGAGCGCAACCGACTGAGCGAGGGAAGCAAGGCAAGTCGCACGATGACACACATAGCGGATTTCACGGACACCGAGCTCTGGCTCATTCGGACTACGCTCAAGGAGCGTTATCGCTCCGAGGTTCCTTTACACTTGGCTGATACGGAAATCAGCTTGACCTCAGGCAAGGATGAACTGACGGCCTGTCCCACGGTGTTCTGGGACCATAACCGAACCAGTTTTGTCATTATTAAAACCGGAGAACGCCGTTACCAGTGCCAATTCTTTGGTCGGGATCTGGAGATGCTCCGACCCGACAAACAAGAATATGACGATGTAGCGGATTGCGTGGTGACATTGCTGCAGGTGCAGGCAGACCATGAACGCCGACGCTCCCAACGCTCGGAGGGGTCATCAAGAGGCAAATTCACTGGCTAGTACATCTAAGAAGGGAGAATCGCAATGGCAAAAAATGCCTTCTATGCCCAGTCCGGCGGTGTGACCGCGGTCATCAATGCTTCGGCGTGCGGTGTGATCCAGACGGCTCGTCAGCACCGGGATCAAATTGCCAATGTCTACGCCGGACGCAACGGTATCATCGGTGCCCTAACAGAAGATCTTATCGATACCGGCCAAGAATCCGATGCCGCCATCGCCGCGCTGCGTCACACGCCATCTGGAGCGTTCGGATCCTGCCGTTTCAAGCTCAAGGGCTTAGAGGAAAACAAGGCCGAGTATGAACGGCTCATCGAGGTCTTCGAGGCCCATGATATCGGGTACTTCTTTTATAACGGCGGGGGAGACTCACAAGACACTTCGCACAAGGTGTCACAACTTAGCAAGACCATGGGCTATCCCCTCGTTTGTGTGGGGGTGCCGAAAACCGTAGACAACGATCTGCCCATCACGGACAACTGTCCCGGTTTCGGTTCCGTGGCCAAGTACGTGGCGGTCTCGATCCGCGAAGCCGCCTTCGATGTCGCCTCGATGGCCAAGACCTCCACCAAGGTCTTCATTATGGAGGTCATGGGACGCCATGCCGGCTGGATTGCTGCAGCCGGTGGGCTCGCGGCCGAAAAGGAGGGGGACGCACCGCATATTATCCTGTTTCCCGAAATTACCTTCGACCAAGAGAAGTTCCTCGCCAAGGTGGAACATTCCGTCAAACAGTATGGGTATTGCGCCATCGTCGTCTCCGAAGGCGTGCGCAATGCGGAGGGCAAGTTCCTCGCTGAAGCCGGTACCCGAGATGCCTTCGGACACGCGCAACTGGGCGGTGTCGCCCCGGTCATTGCAGCTCTGGTACAAGAGAAACTGGGGCTGAAGTACCATTGGGCAGTGGCAGATTATTTGCAGCGTGCAGCCCGCCATATCGCCTCCAAGACCGACGTCGAACAGGCCTACGCCATGGGCAAGGCCGCCGTGGAGTTGGCGCTCTCAGGCAAGAACGCGGTGATGCCCACCATCGTGCGCAAATCGGATGACCCCTACGCATGGGAAGTCGGGTATGCGAATCTGGCGGACGTGGCGAATGTCGAAAAGATGATGCCAAGAGAATACATTACCGAGGATGGCCTCGGTATCACAGAGGCATGCCGTCGCTATCTACAACCGCTGATCCTGGGGGAGGATTACCCGCCCTACAAGAACGGGTTGCCCGACTACGTCGTCTTGAAGAACGTACCGGTGGCGAAGAAGTTAGGTGCCACCTATACACTGAAATCCTAGGTTTTCCTGCTAGGATAAGCGAGGGCAACGCGTTGCGCGATGCCTTCGCTGCTAAGGGACCGCTACGCATGACCCTGGAGCGTGCTCGAGAACTACTGGCTGTGCAGGCCGACATGGGCGGGGGATACAATCGAAACTCCGCCCGCCTTATCCTTGGGGAGGTGGCTCGGGTTCACGGGCAGGAGGCCGTCGACCGATTGATAAAGGAGTTTGACCTTGAGCAGCGTTTCGGCTTTCGGCCGGGATCTCGATTCGATGTGCCTTGAGCAAGCCGTGTCGGCTTGAGAGAGGTTGTGAAAAAAACCGTCGCGAGCGGCCCGAGAACCAAGCGGACGGAGCGCAGCGACGAGACATACGGGTTTGATAGGCGAGGAGCGAGCACCGCCCAAGGCCGCTATCGGATTGTGTAGCAGGTTTTTTCACAACCTCTGAGTCCGGCATCCCTCCGAACCCCCCCCCTGCCCCAGGGGCCTGTTTCCACTTTCGGCGCCGAATCTGCTGGTGCCAACGCTGGCCCCGGCGAAGCGACCACACCGTCGATCAACTGGCTCGGGCCGTCACAACGCCGCCACCGTGGCCATCTCGTTCGCTCATTTCCCATTGCGCTCCCCTTGAATTTACGGGTGTTATCTACGAGCATTGGCGCCTCAAATAACAACAACGTGGGGCTCTGGCTAACGGCTGCTTCCACCAAGGCAACATGAAACGGCAAACCCAGCGTCATTGCCGTGTTCACGGTCGCTCTCGAGAGCCCTCTACGTAGTCGTTGACGCCCGTTGGATGAGGAGCTTTGCACAGAATGGCTACCAAAGCGGAACATGTAAGTATTCCTGACCCGTTGTTCGAGGAACTCCCTCCACTGGGGATGGATGCCAAGAGCCTGGCGGCAGACATACGCCGTCACTTCAATCACACCCTAGGATGTGACATCCACTCCAAGCATGCTTACCACCTTTACGAGGCCGTCGCCCTGACTCTGCGCGACCGTCTCATGGATCGCTGGAAGAGCACCCACTATACCTATCGGTTACATGACTCCAAGCGCGCCTACTACATCTCGCTGGAGTTTCTCATGGGAAGAACACTCGGCAATGCCGTCCTCAACCTCGATATCACACATGAGACTCGGGAGGCATTGCGTCAACTCGGCATGACCCTCGAAGACATCGAAAGTATCGAGCACGACGCGGGGCTTGGAAACGGCGGCTTAGGAAGGCTGGCGGCCTGTTTCCTGGACAGTTGCGCAACCCTGCAGTTGCCTGTGATGGGTTACGGTATTCGCTATGAGTACGGCATTTTCCGCCAGTTGATCGAGAACGGCGAGCAGGTCGAGGAGCCGGATCACTGGCTCATCCATGGTAATCCCTGGGAGCTGGAGCGACCCGAGTTTGCCCAGCGGGTTCACTTCGGAGGACGCACCACCCATGACCAAGGCTCGAACGGTAAGCCGCGCGTTCGCTGGGTCAATACCCAGGACATCCTCGCCGTTCCCTATGACACCCCCATCCCTGGGTACAATAACGGCACCGTGAATACGTTGCGCTTGTGGAAGGCAGAGGCGACCGATGTGTTTGACCTCGGCCAGTTCAATGCCGGCAGCTATCCCGAATCGGTGGCCGCAAAGAATGCGGCGGAAAACATCACCATGGTGTTGTACCCGAACGACGCCAGCGAAAGTGGCAAGGAACTCAGGCTGCGCCAACAGTACTTCCTGGCCTCGGCGGCATTAAAGGACGTGCTGCGACGCTGGCGCAATGCCCACGGTACCGACTTCTCAGAGTTTTCCGCAAAGAGTCGGTTCCAACTCAACGACACGCATCCCAGCTTGGCGGTGGCAGAGCTGATGCGGTTGCTCTTGGATCAGCACGGGCTCGAATGGAGCAAAGCCTGGGAGATCACCACCCGTAGCATGGCCTACACCAATCACACTCTGTTGCCCGAGGCCTTGGAAAAGTGGCCAGTACGCTTATTTCAGAATCTTTTGCCGCGCATCCTCGAGATCATCTACGAGATCAATGCCCGCTTTTTGGCGGAAGTCAGCCGGCGCTGGCCGGGTGACAACGATCGTTTACGGCGCATGTCTCTCATCGAAGAAGGGGACGAACAGCAGGTGCGCATGGCTTACTTGGCGGTGGTGGGAAGCATGTCCGTTAACGGTGTGGCAGCACTTCATACCACTCTGCTGAAACAAGGCCTGTTTCGCGATTTCTACGAGCTGTGGCCGGAGAAGTTTAACAACAAGACCAACGGTGTCACCCAACGTCGCTGGCTGGCGCTGTGCAACCCGCAGCTTGGTGAACTCATTACCCAAGCGATCGGAAAGACCTGGGTCACCGACCTCGAACAGCTGAACAAGCTCGCGCCCCACGCCGATGACGAAAAATTCAGAAACCAGTGGCGAGCTGTGAAGCACGAGAACAAGAAACGGCTCGCCGAAATGGTCGAGCAGGACACCGGTGTGCGTTTCAATCCGCAATCGATGTTCGACGTGCAGGTCAAGCGCATCCATGAGTACAAGCGCCAATTGCTCAACGCCTTGCATGTGATCCATCTCTACGATCGCATCAAACGCGGCGAGGGACAGGGCATGGCGCCGCGTTGCGTTCTGTTTGGTGGCAAAGCCGCACCAGGGTATTGGATGGCCAAACGCATTATTAAATTTATCAACAACATAGCCAAGGTCGTCAACGAAGACGAGCAGGTGGGCGAACTGCTCAAAGTCGCCTTCTTGCCGAATTACCGGGTCTCCGCCATGGAGTTGATCGCCCCTGGCACGGATCTGTCCGAACAGATTTCCACCGCCGGGAAAGAGGCATCCGGCACCGGCAACATGAAATTCATGATGAACGGTGCGGTGACCATCGGCACTTACGATGGCGCCAATATCGAGATCCTCGAGGCGGTGGGCGAAGAGAACTTTTTCCTGTTCGGGATGAAGGCAGAAGAGGTCGAAGCGCGCAAGCCCAGCTATGATCCGAACGCCATCATCGAAGGCGATGAGGATCTGCGCCGGGTCATGCAGATGCTCGAAAGCGGGCACTTCAATCAGTTTGAGCCCGGGATCTTCGATGCCATCAGCGGGTCTATTCGCAATCCCCATGACCCGTGGATGACCGCTGCGGACTTCCACGCCTTTGTCGAGGCACAGCGTCGCGTCGCTAATGCTTACCAGAATACGGAGCGTTGGACCCGCATGAGCATCCTCAATTCCGCCCACAGCGGCAGGTTCTCCACCGACCGCACCATGACGGAATACAATCGCGATATCTGGAAGCTGGACCCGGTCACGGTGCTGCCCGTAGCATAGAGGAAAGCCATCAACATCGAGCCAACCCGGGCCGAATCACCGCCGATTCGAAACCCGGTATCTTGTCTCCCAATCCCCTGCGGCCTAGCGTGAAGGGCGGGCCGCAGCGGGTCGGTTTGTTCGTTACCTGCCTGGTCGACCTGTTTCGTCCAAACGTCGGCTTCGCCGCCGTGAAGCTGCTGGAGCAGGCAGGCTGCCAGGTCGTCGTCCCGCAAGCACAAACCTGCTGCGGCCAGCCAGCCTATAACAGTGGCGACACCCAGAGCGCCCAGGGGATCGCCCGACAGGTCATCACCGCCTTCGAGAAGCTCGATTACATCGTGGTACCGTCGGGCTCCTGTGCCGGCATGCTCAAAGCGCACTATCCACAGCTTTTTGTCCATGAACCTCAATGGCAACAAAGGGCGTCGGCCTTGGCTCAGCGCACTCACGAGCTGACACACTTTCTGACCGAGGTGCTGGGCATTCGCAACATCGATGCAACCTACTGCGCTCACGTCACCTATCATGATTCTTGTTCGGGGCTGCGGGAACTCCGCATCCGCCATCAGCCCCGGCAACTGCTTACCCGTGTCCAGGGGCTTCATCTCCGAGAGCTCCGCGACTGGGAGAGCTGTTGTGGGTTTGGGGGTGTTTTCTGTGTGAAGTACCCTGAGATCTCGGTGCGCATGGTGTCGGACAAGGTCGAGCGGGTCTGCGAGACCGGCGCCGATACCGTGCTCGGCGGCGATCTGGGTTGTCTACTCAATATCGCCGGGCGTCTGAAGCGCCAGGGCAGTGCCATTAAGGTCTACCACGTGGCGGAAATTCTGGCAGGGATGGCAGATGTTCCACCTATCGGTGAAAGCGAGAGCAGCCGATGAGCCCCCCGACCCACACGTTTCAGGATCGGTCGATAGAGGCCCTGCAGGACACTGTCCTGCAGGCCGCGCTGGCACGCGCCTATGGTGGCTTCGTATACAAGCGCCAAGCGGCGCTCGACGCACTGCCGGAGTTCGCAGAACTATGCGAGCGGGCCCGGATCATCAAGGATCACGCGCTGGAGCATTTGGATCACCATCTCGAAGGCTTTGAGGCAGCGCTCACCGCTCAAGGCGGTGAGCTCCACTGGGCACGCAGCGCGGAAGAGGCGTGTCAGCAGGTCGTTGCCATCTGCCAAGCTCACCGAGCCAGGCGGATCACCAAAGGCAAATCCATGGTGGGTGAAGAGATAGCCCTCAACGGCGCCCTTGAGGCCAGTGGCTTGCACGTCGTCGAAACCGATCTCGGTGAATACATCATTCAGCTGGCGAAAGAACCGCCGAGTCACATCATCGCCCCGGCAGTGCACAAGACCCGCGACCAGGTCGCGCAGCTCTTTCACACTTTCCACCCACACATCGAACGCAGCAAACCCTTAACCGAGGTACCCGACATCGTGGCCGAAGCGCGCAAGGTGCTGCGCTCGGCTTTCCTCAGCGCCGACGTGGGGATCACCGGTGCCAATTTCCTGGTTGCCGAAACCGGTTCGGTGGTGCTCGTAACCAACGAAGGCAATGGCGATCTCGTGCACACCCTGCCAGCCGTACACATCGTCGTTGCCAGCATCGAGAAGATCGTGCCGACGCTGGAAGACGTGACCACCCTGCTACGGGTGCTGGGGCGCAGCGCCACCGGTCAAGCCATGACCAGCTATACGACTTTTGTGACCGGTCCACGCCGGCCCGCCGATCGCGACGGGCCGGGCTCGATGCACGTCGTGTTGGTCGATAACGGCCGCTCAGAGATGCTCGGCAGCGCATTCCGCGACATGCTGCGATGTATTCGCTGCGGTGCCTGTCTGAATCATTGTCCCGTCTACGGCGCCATCGGCGGCCACGCCTACGGTTGGGTGTACCCTGGGCCGATGGGGGCGGTGCTCACCCCGCGCATCCTCGGCCTCAAGGCGGCGCCCGACCTACCGCAAGCCTGCACCTTGAATGGGCGCTGCGAGGAGGTGTGTCCGGTGCAGATTCCTCTGCCGATGCTGCTGCGCAGGCTCCGTAACGAGTCGTTCAGCCAAAGGATCACGCCCTCGCGGGTCAGGATCGGTCTTCGCCTATGGGCGTTGCTGGCGAAGCATCCTCGGCTCTACCACGGTGTCATGGCGATCGCCGCGGGGCTGCTCGGTCGACTCGGAGGGCGCCGCGGCCGCTTCCATAAACTGCCCCTTAGCCACGGCTGGACCGCGGCGCGCGATCTGCCGGCCCCCGCCCGGCAAACGTTTCACTCGGCGTGGCAGAGTCGGCAACGAAAGCGTCCCTCATGACCGAAGCGCGGACAGCGATCCTCAACGCCATTCGCAACGCCCTGCATCGAGCGCGAACCGGGCAGGATTTTCAACTCTGGCAAGGGCGCGCGGCTGCCAACCAGGCTGGCCTCCTCCTCAAGCCCGCCGTCGAAGGGGATTGCGTGGCACACTTCACACGCCGCATCACCGCCACCGGCGCCACTCTGGTGCGGTTAACCTCCGTCGATGCCATCCCTAGCGCCGTACGCACGTTCCTGGATGAATATGGACTTGAGCATACCCTGGTACGCGCCGCTCTGCCGGCATTGGACGCCCTTCCCTGGCCCCCTGATCTGGAGGTTTCGGTGCGCCCAGCCATGGCGGCGGATCGCACCAGCCTCACCGGCGTGCTCGCCGCGATCGCCGAGACCGGAAGCTTGGTGGTTGCCTCCGCGCAGCACAGCCCCAATACCTTGCACTTCCTGCCAGAAAATCACATCGCCCTGGTTCAGACGTCCCAGGTGCTGCGGCACCTAGAGGACGTTTGGCAACGGGTCCGCGAGCGCTCGGGGGGTATGCCGCGGGCGCTGACCTTTATCACCGGACCATCGCGCACCGCCGACGTTGAACAGACTATTCAGATCGGCGCGCACGGGCCGCGGCGATTGCACGTTATTTTGGTCGAAGCCTAGCTACCATTATTTGCAACGCTTGCCCTAGGCCGTCGGCAAAACAGCGGAGGGGAAGGCAACGAATGAAGGTTTGTATCGTCTCCGACAGTCACGATAATCGCAGGTTACTGATCGCGGCGCTCACCGACGCTAAGGCCCGCGGCGCCGAAGCGGTATTGCATTGCGGTGATCTGGTCACGCCATCTACCCTTCCGGTACTGCGACCGCTCGGTCTTCCGATACATCTCATCCATGGCAATAATACTGGGGACCTCGTGGTGCTCATGCGAATCGCTCACCACCGTCAAGGCTTTATCCACTACTACGGTCAGGACGCCGATCTGACTCTTGCTGAACGCCGACTCTTCATCGTCCACTTCCCACATTACGCCCGCGCCATGGCCGCCACTGGAGACTACGATGTGGTGTGCTGCGGCCACAGCCACGAGGCATCCATCGCTCAGCAACGAAACCTGCAAGGCGGTCATACGCTGATCATCAACCCCGGTACCGTAGGGGGGATCGATGCACCGGCGACCTATGTATTGGGCGACCTGAGAAAGCTGCAGTTTGCCATCCATGATGTTCCCGAGACCGTCGCACCCGATCGATAGCCACCCGGGCTGTGCTTCAATGCTCAGCCCAACTTGCCCAACACCTCACGCTTGTTGCCCTCCGTCATAAGCTGTCCGCGTTCTTTCGCCGCACCTCACCGTAGATCCCTTCCATCGCCTCGATGAAGGAATTGTCCCGATGCCAAAACGCCGGGAAATCCCCTTGTTTCTTGATCAGGATAGCCGGTACGCTCGCCCTGGATAGCTTCTCTTCTGAGGCTGGCCAGGGGTTACTTCCCTCCCAGAAGCGCTTGACGGTCAGACTTTCGGGCACCGTGTGCCACTCGGGTTGAGAGTAACGAAATTCATCCACGTTGAGCGTCAGGTCGCTGCCAACCGTAAGCTGAGCAAGTAACGCCTGACCGAGAGGCGAGCTGCCAAGCTCTTGGGAAAGCCTGGCCTTGGGTAGACCGCGCAGCTCGAACAACAGTAGGGGATCGGCATCGAGCATCGAGGCCACCCGATAATACGTGCCCGCGATGTGCTTGCACGGATTCGCCCAGTCCGGACAGGAACACTCGGTTTGCAAGTCTTTTGCCGTAGCGGGCAGTAGAGTCAGGTTTTGCCCCTGAAACGCCGCCTCGATGTTGTCCGGCATTTCGTTCATCAACAGCTTAGAGAGCCACGCCGCATTAGAGGAAACTCGCTTGAGGATACCGTCCCACCTCTTCGCAGGGATCGGCTTGAGCCGGATATGCACACGGTAACGAGGTTCTTTGTGCACCCCGAAGTAGGGATTGATGTTCCCTCTGATCTCAGCCTGTACGTCACTGCCTTCGATGCTAAACGCCAACAGTCGGTTCGGGCCGGAATAGGAGCGACCGCGGCGTAACCGCCCCTCATCCATTACCCCCTCTAAGGCCTCGATAAAGCGCTTTCCCCACCACGTGCGCCCCACCTTTGTCATAGCGTACTGACCTCTCGGTGCCAATCAGGGCAAAGGTAACAAGACGGCCGAAACGATGACCAACGCCCCAATTCTTTCACAAGCTCTCCCTCGAGTTGCAGGTGCGTTCATGGTCAGCAATTCCCGCTCTAATTGGCATAAGTTGCTTAACAAACAAGCACTTAACATTAAAGTGTTGGCAGAAAACAATAACACAATATGTCGTTATTTCAATAACTTAACCCTACTCCGGGAATGCCTGGTTCACGGTTAAAGCACCGCGCTTTGGCTGAGGTCGATCAAACGTCGAAACGCCTCATTGTCGAGTTCCGTCAGCCAGGACTCATCATGGCCCACAATACCCTGCAGCTTTTGCTTCTCTTCCAGCATGTGATCGATGCGTTCCTCGAGGGTACCCAGGGTGACCAACTTGTGCACAAAGACCTTCTTCTGTTGACCGATGCGGAATGCGCGGTCGGTGGCTTGATTCTCCACCGCCGGATTCCACCAACGATCAAAATGAAACACATGATTCGCTTTGGTGAGGGTGATGCCCACTCCCCCTGCCTTGAGCGACAACACAAAGATCGAGGGGGGAGTCTCTGGGTCTTGAAAGGTCTCGATCATCTTCTGGCGCCGACTACGGGCGGTGCCACCATGGAGATAGAAGGTATTGTAGTGATATTGTGAGCGCAGATGTTGCTCCAATGCGTCGCCGATTTCTGTAAATTGAGTGAACAGTAACAGGCTTTCCCCTTCCGTGATCACTTCCTCGATCATTTGCACCACCCGCGCGAGCTTGTGGGAACGCTCTTCGGAAAAACCGCTGCCATCCTGCAGAAACTGCGCGGGGTGATTGCAGATCTGCTTGAGCCGCATCAGCGTGGAGAGAATCAGCCCTCTGCGCGCCATGCCTTCGGCTTGCTCCAATGGCTTCCCCACCTGGTCGACCACTGCTTGGTAAAGGGAGGCTTGTTCCTGGCTGAGGTTGCAGTAAACCTTCTGTTCGATCTTGTCGGGAAGATCCTTGAGCACGGTCTTATCCGTCTTCAACCGCCGTAACAGAAAGGGGCCGACCAGGGCTTTGAGGGTACTCGAACGGACGGCATCGCTCTCCCGCTGGATGGGCGTCTCGAAGGTCTTCCGGAACTGACCCTCGGTACCGAGATAGCCAGGGTTCAAGAAACGAAAGATCGACCACAGATCCAGCAGGCGATTCTCGATGGGCGTTCCGGTCAGAGCCAAACGCCGGGCAGCATTTAGCTTGAAGAGGGCGCGGGCCTGAGCGGACTTCGGATTCTTGATATTCTGCGCTTCGTCGATCACCACCCGGTGCCAGCGGATCGGCTGCAGCAACGCGGCATCCTTGCGGGCCAGGGCAAACGAGGTGAGCAGCACATCGTGGCTTGCCGCAGTAGACGCGAGTGCCGCTTGTTGTTTCGCCCGACCGGCACCGTGGTGCAGAAACACTTTGAGCTGGGGGGCGAAGCGCTCGATCTCCTTTTGCCAGTTGCCCAGCACCGAGGTCGGCGCGACAAGCAGTGTCGGTCCCGGACTCGATGCGGTCACGCTCGCGCCCTCGCGTTCCTGAACCAAACGCGCGATCACCTGAACCGTCTTACCAAGGCCCATGTCATCGGCAAGGCAAGGGCCCATCCCGAGTTCCTCGAGGTAGCGCAGCCAGGCGACGCCCCGCTGCTGATATTCCCGCAATACCCCACACAGGCCGGCAGGGGTTGGAACCAGCTCTAATCGGCTCTTGTCCTCCAGCCTAGCCATCATCTCGGCCACCGCGCCGGCGTAGTGATACTGATAATCGTCACCGGCCTCAGCTTGAGTCGCCTCACGAAACATATCGAGCACTGGCATCTGCAGCGATCGGGGACCTTGCTCGTGCCACAGTGCCAGCATCTTCGCCATGCGTTCGCCATCGACCTCCATCCACTCGCCACGAAAGTGCACCAGCGGGGTCTTCGCTGCCACCAGTGCTTGCCATTCCTCGGGACTGACCACCTGCTCCCCGATGGCCAACTCATAGCGATAGTCCACCAGGCTCGCCAACGTCAAAGCGCTACCGGTCCCCGCCTGAGCCGGAGCTCGGGCCGCCGAGACCTGAACCCGAAGTCGCGCGCGCTGGCGGCCCTCGGGGGTCCACCAGGCGGGGACAATCACCTTGTGGCCGGCATCCTCGAGTATCAGAGCGCTCTCCTTTAGGAACTGCCACGCTTCTCCGGCGTTCAAGGAAACCCCGCTCGGGCGGTCGGTCTCAAGCCCCTCCCAGAGCTTCGGAAATATGCGTGCCGCCTCGCCCAAAGCGAGTAATAGAGCCTTTTCGAAGTCTTGCCCCAGAAAACGCTTAAGGCGTGCCCGCTCGCTCGCGGGATACTGCCAGTACTCATGCAACGCCACCTTGAGCGAGGGGTCTTGCTTGGATTCCACCAATAACTCCAGGGGCCAGTCATTCGGACTACCTTGTGCGGCGGAATGCAAGCGCAGGCATAGAATAAAGTCGGCTCCAGTTTGCGTCGCCACCAAGCGCTGGCGCCAGAGTTGCCATTCCTGCCAGGTCTGCTGGCTGATATCGAGCATCGGTGCCGATCGTCGTCCTGGGGCGTTCGCGAACAGGCAGTGATGGATAAAAGTCCCTTGGACCTGGTTTTGGCTCTTCTGGGTGAAGGGCGTGGCAGCCACTAAGGTCTCCAAGGCTTGTTCGGAAAAGTGCCGTAGCAGCCTCTCACCCTCGAACAGACCCGGCCCGTTCGGGGCGAGCGACCCAGACCCGCAGCAAACTGGCAGCTCCCGCCCAAAGTTGGCGATGGTCGACTCGTATCGAGACGAGATGATTTCCCAAGCAGGAACAATATCGAGCTGACCCTTAACCGACCCACGAGCGACGGAAGTCGACTGCCTCCGCCGCGATCGGCTAGGCGAAACCTTTGCGGCGGACGGTCGCCGGCATTTCAGGGCCGGGATATATTGATCGGCCTTGAAAACGGCAGAAAGTGCACGGGAATACCGATACCAGAAGCTCAAATCACTGCCTAACCAAACCTCATGACCGTTCTGTAATGAGAGGAAATGGGCCTGTTTCAAGAATTCCAACGGCTCGGCCGGTTGCAGACAGCTCACCTGCCATTGGCGCCAGGCAAACCGCTCCGGCATCTCGACACCTAGATAAGACGCGATCTGCGGGCAAGGCAGCGGCTCCTCATCGCTGCTTGGCAGAGTGAAGTAGCAGTCGATGCTGGTCAGCGGTTCTGCCAACCATCGATGCACTGGAAACTCGCGCTGAAACAGCGGTATCAATTGCTCGCCCGGCAGGTGACACGGATGCAGGGCCGATCGATGCGGTGAGCGCCTGCGATGGCCACTCTGGTTGAGCATAGGCGTGTGCGTCTCGACCCACAGGTAGAAGTTTCCCCGATTGTCGAATCCCGACGTCGGTGCTGGAATCCAAGTGCCGTGCAACACGAACATCGCGCCTCCCCCTCACGCTGTA
>CAZUZO010000009.1:0-38454 GCA_964624765.1 uncultured Thiotrichales bacterium | reverse complement strand
GCTGAGTCGCATTCCTCCCCTGACGCGAAATACCTTCATCTTATTAGCAACCTCTCAGGGCTTGTTAAAAAACCGTCGCGAGCGGGCCGAGAGCCAGGTGGACGGCGCGCAGCGACGAGACATATCAAGTCGATAGGCGAGGAGCGAGCACCGCCCAACGCCGCTGTCGGGTCGTGTAGCAGGTTTTTTCACAAGCTCTCAGATGGCGAGCCGCGGTCTTGGCCAACACCAGGTATCCAGGGTGATGGCGACGGGGCGTAGGGTAAGGGATTCCGTGGGGCAGACCTCCACGCACCGGCCACAGCCGGTACACGCGTCCCGAACGACCGTGTGTAACTGCCGAGGAGCTCCCAGAATGGCATCGGTCGGGCAGATTTTGCGGCAGCGAGTACAGCCAGTGCAGATGTCTTCACTGATCGCTGCCACCATCGGGAGATTCTCCCCGGCGTCGGCAGGGCCGAGTTCGATGCCCAATTTGCTGGCTAGCTGCTCGGCAAGCACCCTGCCGCCGGGCGGACACAGGGTAACCGGAGCTTCCCCCGCGGCGAGGGCGGCGGCACCCGCCCCGCAACCCGGATAGCCGCACTGGCCACATTGGGAGCCGGGGAGCAAAACCTCGATCTCGGCGATCAGCGGGTCGCTTTCTACCCGCAGACGGTTAGCCGCGATCGCGAGCAGTAGCCCTAGGGCACTGGCTAACAGGGTGAGCGAAAGCGTTGCTGCAAGCATCGGTGGCGTTTACTCCATCACTAGGTGGGTGCTAGGCCCGCGAAGCCCATGAATGCCAGAGCCAGCAGACCGGCGGTGATGAAACCGATCGGCGCCCCGGCAAAAGTGGCCGGTACCTGCGATACCTGCAAACGTTCCCGCAGGCCGGCAAAGAGCATGAGCACCAACGTGAAACCGAGCGCCGATCCGAGTCCTGCGAGCGCGCTTTTCAGTAGCGTATAGTCTTGCTGAAGGTTCAAAAGCGCGATGCCGAGCACGGCGCAGTTGGTGGTGATGAGAGGCAGATAGATGCCGAGGAGCCGGTGCAACAGCGGGCTGAAGCGACGCATGACGATTTCGGTAAACTGCACTGCACCGGCGATGACAAGGATAAACATCAAGATGCGTAGGAATCCGATAGCAAACGGCTGGAGCACGTAATGTTCGAGGCTCCAGCTTGCGATGCTCGCTAGAGTTAGCACGAAGGTGGTGGCGAGTCCCATGCCGAGGGCCGTATCGAGTTTCTTCGAGACGCCCATCAATGGACACAACCCCAAGAACTTGACCAGCACCACGTTGTTGACGAGGGCGGTGCTGAGGATTAAGAACAGATATTCCATAGGATGTCGGTGGTTGGCCGGTTTAGGCTGCGAAAGCATTCCGCGTACCAATCTGCCTGCGACACCCTCATTCGGCCTGATCCGCTTAGTAAAGCGGGCGGTTTTAGGGCGTGGGATCGCCGAAGTGGTGCGCTCATCGGGTTGTCGTATTTAACACCGATGGGGGGCAAGGCCCAGGGTATTTGTGCCAAACGCGACAACAGGGGCCGATGGGGAAGGTCATGCTGGGGTCTATCACTGACCTTCCAGATCGGCGCGTTTCTTGCTGAGAAAATGAGAGGGCGCCCGCGACGCGCTGCTTAACCCAAGGTCGGCTAGGAGGTCGGAGTGCATTCACAGACTAACCATAGCGTTTTGCAGGGGGTGTCTGAGGCCCTCGAGGCTTTCCTCGCCCAGCCACCCGAGGGGACCTCTTCAGCCATCCTTGATGCTGTCTCAGCCGCCGTAGAGGTGGGGCAGGGATTGTTGACCCCGCGGCTTTTTTTTGAGGCGGTGGAACAGTCTCCTATGGCTATCTCGATTACTGACCTGCAGGCGACCATCCTCTACGCTAACCGCGCCTTTGCGACCGTGACGGGTTACTCCACGTCCGAGGTGGTCGGTCAGCGCCAGTCCCTGCTCTCGGACCCGAGCACCCCCAAGAGCGTGTATCAGGCTCTGTGGGGAAAAGTACGGGAACGCCAATCGTGGAATGGCCGGTTGCTCAATCGACGCAAGGATGGGGTGCGTTACCTGGCCGAGCTCACTATCGTGCCGGTCGTGACCACTCCGGGTCAGGTGACCCATTACCTGGCCATGCATCGGGATATTACCGAGGTGCACCGCCTCGAGCAGCAGGTACGGAACCAGAAGGCACTCATCGAATCGGTGGTCGATGCGGCTCCCATGGTCATGGTGGTGTTGGATGACGAGGAGCGGGTGGTACTCGACAACCAGGCGTACAAGAAATTGATGGGGGACATGCGTGGCCGCGAGCCGGCGACGGCCTTGCTCAGCGCTCTCCGCTCCGCGATGGGTGAAGCTTTGGAACGGGTTCGGCACAGCAGGCAGGGATTTTCCGAGCAAGAGGTGAGCTTTCACTCGGCGGTCGGGGGCGAGCCGCGCTGGTTTTCTTGTTCCGGTACGTGGATTCAAGAACGGGAATCGAGTGCGGACGGTTTCTTCGAACTGCGTCGGCATGACTATTTACTTTTGATTGCTAGTGAAATCACGGCCTTGAAGCGGCGCCAGGAAGAGACTCGGATCAATGCGTTACGGGCTTTGGCGGCCGAAGAGGAACTGACCGCCGGGATGCGTGAGGTGTTGGGCGGTGCCATGTTCCAAATGCAGGGACCGCTTAACGTTATTGCCGCAGCGGCAGATATGCTTCGCCGGCGCAGCCTTAAAGGCACCGAGCCGGTTAGAGGGGTGTTAGAGCAGGCCCTTGAGGCTGGCATGCAAGCGCTGGCGACGCTCAAGGCGTCTATGCCGGATGACATCGATGAGCCGCGCATGCCCGTCAATCTCAATGAGCTGATGAGAGAGGTGCTCGGTATGGCCACGGAACGACTGCTCAAGGATGGGGTTGTCGTGGACTGGCGTCCCAGTGCTGTCTTACCGCCCGTCATCGGTCAGGAACGGCGGCTACGCTGCCTGTTCAAGCAACTGGTGGATAATGCCCTGGATGCGATGAGCGGGCGGCGATGGCCACGGCGGGAACTGGGAATCGCTACCCGCAGTGACGGCGATCTGGTCCAAATCAGTATTACCGACACCGGTCCCGGAATTCCTGAGGCGCTGCGGCGCAAGGTATTCGAGCCGTTTTTCACAGCCAAGGCGGCTGCCGGACGGCATGTAGGGATGGGGCTTGCGATGGCCCAGGAGCTGGCTAATCAGCACGCTGGCACCATCGAGATCGATTCCGAATATCAGGAAGGCTGTCGGATCCATGTGCGGCTACCGGCCACCCGCACTCGCCGATACCATCATCCGCAAAGGTGAGCATGTTTGCGGAAAGCGATCGGCGCCGACGCTACCCTGGACGCGAGGGGTGGTTGGAGACCCAGTTACGTACCTTGTACCGAGTCAGCGAGGTGCTGAGCCGGTCGTTGCACCTGCGCGAGACCCTCATGGGCGTGTTGGAAGTGCTGCACGAGGAAGCGGGACTGCAACGGGGCATCGTTGCGGTACGTCATCGGGAGAGTGCGGAACTGTCTATAGGTGCTGCTTACGCAGCGGACCAACGCATGGCGGCGACCGTGCGTTATGGGCCTGGAGAAGGTGTGCTCGGCGCCGTCATCGCCCGCGGAGAGCGTATTGTCGTGACGCGTATCGCCGACGAGCCGCGGTTTCTGGACCGCTTGCGAGTCTACGATCCTGCCCTGCCGCTCGTCGCTGTCCCGGTGCGTTTTGGGGAGAGAGAGATCATTGGGGTCCTGGCGGTGCAGCCTTCGACTCACGATGAACAGGCGCTGGAAGCCTGTGCGCTGTTCTTAGACTTGGCGGCGAATCTGATTGCCAGCAGTGTTCGGCTTGCGTGGAAGGTGCAAGCGGAACAGCGCGACATCGCCGACGAACGCGATCGCCTGCGCCGCGTTATTCGTGGGCAGTATGGATTCGACAACATGGTCGGGCATACCCCGGCGATGCGTCGCGTGTTCGAGTTGGTGCGTCAAGTGGGCAAGTGGACCACGACGGTGCTCATTCGGGGGGAATCGGGAACCGGCAAGGAACTGATCGCCAACGCGATTCACTATAACTCACCCCGCGCGAACGGTCCCCTCGTGAAGCTAAATTGTGCCGCGTTGCCAGACAATTTGTTGGAGTCGGAGCTATTTGGGCACGAGAAAGGGGCTTTCACCGGGGCTTCCTACCAGCGCAAGGGGCGTTTCGAGCAGGCCGATGGTGGCACTTTGTTCCTGGATGAGATTGGAGAACTCTCGCCGGCCTTTCAGGCGAAGCTGTTGCGCGTCCTGCAAGAAGGTGAGTTTGAGCGGGTGGGAGGTATCCGTACCCTGCGGGTCGATGTGAGGGTCATCGCTGCCACCAACCGCAATCTGGAAATTTCGGTGGAAAGGGGTGAGTTTCGAGAGGACCTCTATTACCGTCTCAATGTCATGCCCATTTACGTGCCGCCCCTGCGCGAGCGTCAAGAGGATATCCCCGACCTGGCCCGGCACCTGGTGAATAAAATTGCTAAGGCTCAGGGGCGAAGCCTGCGTATTACCGAGGCCGCCATCCGAGCTTTGTTGATCTATTCTTGGCCGGGAAACGTGCGCGAACTTGAAAATACCCTGGAGCGTGCTGCGGTCATGAGCGAGCAGGGGATCATCGACAGCGATGTCATCGAAGTGCCCGGCACTAGCGGGGACAGAGGACTGTTGGGTGCTGGCGACGGATGCTTGCCGGAAACGGATCTGGCAGATCCGGAGCTAGACGAGCGCGAGCGGGTCATTGCTGCGCTGGAGCGCGCCGGTTGGGTTCAAGCGAAAGCCGCTCGACTGCTGGGGATGACGCCGCGTCAGATCGCTTATCGCATTCAGACCCTCAATATCAAGATGCGTCATCTCTAAGAAGCTGTTTTAAAAACTATTGCGCTTGCCATAGCTGCGTTGCGCAGCGGCTCGCCATCCTCATGTACTCCCTTGTACAGTTCGGTGGTTACTCGCCCCATCCTTGGGGCTCGCTTCTTCGGGGCTAGCGTCCAGCTGTTCAAAATCGTTCCCGACGATTTTGTCGCCGCTGTGCGCCTTGCTTTGTCAGCGCTCGTGACATTTATAGAACAGCTTCTAAGACGTCCGGTGGAAATAGTGCCGTCCGTCATCGTTGCGGTTGTCGTCTTTGCCACAAGCGCCGACTTGCCTGCTGTGGCGTGTGCGACAACGTGTGCGACAAATAGCTCTCGATTGACCGATGAAATATATTATAAAACAATAACTTATTGATATTACAGGTGTGTGGCGCAGCCTTTGCTCGGTGGTCTTGCGACGAGATCAACCTATGCGCTCCATCCCGGCGCGGCAGAAGGAACACCGATGACACACGAGCTGGTCAACTCTACGATCCTCCACGGTTCGGGCCCGGTTTGCTCGCCAACAGCCTGTGTGCGCCGTCCGCGGCGGGAAGTGCCTGAGGACATCCGCGAGAAGATCCGCCATCACCCTTGCTTCTCCGAAGAGGCGCACCATCATTACGCCCGTATACACCTTGCCGTGGCTCCGGCCTGTAACATCCGTTGCCATTATTGCAACCGCAAATACGATTGTGCCAATGAATCGCGCCCTGGTGTGGTGTCGCAACGCTTGACGCCTGAGCAAGCGGTCAAGAAAGCCCTGGTCGTTGGCGCAGTGATTCCGCAACTGTCGGTGGTGGGTATTGCCGGACCGGGTGAGCCTTTGGCAAACCCCAGGCGTACCTTCGCGACGTTACGCGGCATCGCTGAGCAGGCTCCAGACCTTCGATTGTGCCTATCCACCAATGGCCTACGGCTACCGGAATACGCCGAAGAGCTCGCGAAGCTTCATGTGGATCATGTGACCATCACCCTCAACGCCATCGATCCGGTCATCGGCGCGCGGATTCACCCCTGGATTTTTTGGCAGGGTAAGCGCCTGATGGGGGAGCGAGGCGCGCGAGTGCTTATCGAACAGCAACAGGAGGGGCTGCGTAGGTTAACTCGCCTGGGTGTGCTGGTGAAGATCAACTCGGTGATGATACCGGGTATCAACGACCAGCACTTGCCAGAGGTGAACCGGTGGGTGAGCGCCCAGGGCGCTTTCTTACACAACATCCTCCCCTTGATTGCGGAGCCTCGGCACGGCACTTTTTTCGGCCTATCGGGTCAGCGGGCTCCAACTCCGGCGGAGCTCAAAGCGGTACAGGATGGCTGTGGTGGAGAGATCACGATGATGCGCCACTGTCGGCAGTGTCGGGCTGACGCGGTGGGATTACTTGGCCAGGACCAAGGAGCGCTGTTTAGCATGGAAGCTATTGAAAGCATGGAGGTCGACTATCCGGCAGCCCTGCGCAAGCGCGCAAAGGTGCGCATGGCCATCGACCGCAAGCAGGCATCGAAATCCCCTGACCGCCGCCCAGAGGTGGTGTTTTCTACGGGTCGATTCAATGGGTCGCTGCTGGATCAGGCAAAGTCCCAGCCTGCGCTGTTGATCGCCGTGGCCACGCGTGGCGGTGGATTGATCAACGAGCACTTCGGAGCCGCGAGCGAGTTTCTGGTCTACGAGGTTGGCCCTCAAGGCGTACGCTTGGTGGGCGTGCGCAGAACACAGCGTTACTGTGCCGGCCCGACACATTGCCGACAACGCGAGGAGGTTCTTGCGACGGCCATACAGGCTCTCCAGGGGTGTGCCGCGGTGCTCTGCGCACAGATCGGGTTCGAACCTTGGTCTGCCCTGGAGGAGGCAGGGATCGTGCCCAACGCGGAGCATGCCGATGGCCCAATCGAGGGAGCTGTGGAGACGATCTATCAGGAGCTGCTTGCAAGCGGTCGTTACCAGCGCTGGGAGCCCAAGGTAGCAAGCGGGAGCGCCTAAGAAACGCCCCAACACGCAGCGCGCCCCGGCGTTTCGACCCATGGCGATGAGCGAGGCACCGAGGGTGCCTGGTTTCTACCGACGTAACGAGGAGGACGGACAGGCATGGCCAAGGCGAAGGTCACCTTTCAAGATATTGATTTGACCGTTTCGGTCCCCGTTGGGACGCGCATCATCGAAGTTTCCGAGAAGGTTGGTTCCGGCATCGTCTATGGTTGTCGTGAGTGCGACTGCGGGACCTGCTTGATGAAGGTCGTAGCGGGTTGGAACAACTTGTCCGAGCCTTCGGTGTTGGAGGACAAGGTGTTGCGGGAGAACTTGGCCGGAAAGCATTTTCGGCTTGCTTGTCAAGCGCAAGTGCTGGGGGATTGCGCAGTCAGGCCGGCCTGAGAAGCTGTTTCGGATGAGACACGGCGTAAGGTGCATGCGCCGCGCCCGGTCGGCCTGCGAACCCCCACTTGGCAAGTTTGCGCAAGGAGATGAAAGCCCATGGCGCTCATTACGTTCAGTAGCCCCGAGTATAAGGACAAGACTGTCTACGCAGTAGCCGGCAGTCACACGCAGACGGTGCTGAAGATCGCTCGAGAACATCAGATTCCGATCGCCTTTGATTGTCAGGACGGGGAATGTGGCAGCTGTCTGGTACGGGTTACCGCGCTAGATGACAAGGGTGCCCGCATGGGCGGGCCGCTGACCGACAAAGAGCGCGAGCGGCTAGTGGAGCTTGGCAAGCTAACCAAGGCCCAAGTTGAAGACATGTTGGTCGACGACTTACCTCGGGAGTGGCGGCTAGCTTGCCAGATCATCGTACGCGATGAGGACATTCTGGTGGAGTATTGAAGATGGCGCGACATCCGGCCGTGTGCCGCAAGGCAGAAGAGCTTGGATACGCCGTGCGGGGGGTCTACTACGAGGAGTTGATGGCGTGCCGTCGTGGGCATCCCAATGATCACGCCTTGGCGTGTATCCACGCCACATGGGCGGCGGGGGGAACTGTGTTGCCCGATCGGCTCGGTTTGATGCCGATCGCTTACGCCCGCTTGCGCTACCATCACTTTCCCGGTACTCGGGTTGGTTTCGCAACGGGACGGTATGGTGGTGGTATTGACCCGAGGAGGAGGCCGGAGTGTGAGGACCTGAGAGCGCTGCTCCTCCGTCATCGGGCAGGCCGGGATGAATCGGAGGAATGGATGGCGGAGATACTGGCCGCGGGTTGCATGGGCGGCGATCATCTCTGGCAGGATCTGGGGCTTTGGTCACGCCAGGATCTATCCAACCTTTTCAGACACAATTTCCCAGCTCTTGTGAAGAAAAACGTAGGGGATATGAAATGGAAAAAATTCCTCTACAGACAGCTTTGTTTGCAAGCAGCGATCGATGTTTGTCGCGCTCCCTCCTGTGAGGTGTGTCAGGGTTACGCGGAGTGTTTTGGGCCCGAAGAGGGCAATCCTTGACCCCGGTCTACTAGGCGCTGATTTGATGCATACCGGCTACACCCGCCGGTAGCCTGCGGTGTATCGTCGGTAGGGTGACGCCGCTCGATTGTGAGTACGCTAGAGCCCTATGCCCGCTATAGACCCGTCGTGAACGACAGGCTGGATACCCTCTCAGCGCAGGGCGTTGGTCATCGTTTTGGCGACATGGGGAGCACCACTGTGGGGTGATTAGCCCTATAATGAGGGGGAGGTCGATAAAGCACCCAGTTAGGATCATGGTGGAGGGACCCAGTGAAAAGTCAATTTGGAATGGTCATTATGGCTGCCATGGTGGCGCTGTCGGGTTGTGAAAGCGTCGTTTACAAGGAAGATCCGCAGACAGGCCAAAAGCAAGTCCGAAAGTCAGCCGCGGGGGCCGGGATCGGCGCGGCGACCGGCGGCGTTTTAGGGGCCATTGCTGGCGATGGCAAAGGTGCTGCCATTGGTGCCGCCGCGGGCGCAGCCGTCGGGGGTGGGATCGGTTGGTATATGGACCGACAAGAGCAAGCGTTGCGGGAGAATCTCGCCGGTTCTGGCATCCAGGTGGAAAGGACAGGTCAAGATGAGATCAAACTTACCTCGCCAGGTGATATCACCTTTGATACGGCCAAGAAGGACGTGAAGCCGGAGTTTGTCCCGACCTTGCGGTCCTTTGGCAGTGTTCTACAGCAATATTCGGAAACACGCATCACGATCATCGGGCACACGGATAGCACCGGGAGCGTGGCGTTTAATGATAGGTTGTCTCAAGACCGTGCCTTCGCAGTGGGCGAATATCTGATCGCTTACGGTGTCGATGCGGATCGGATCGATATGTTTGGCGAGGGGTCGCGGCGTCCCATCGACACCAACGCGACGAAGGAGGGACGGGCGCGCAATCGTCGTGTCGAATTTCGGCTCTCTGCGGCACAACCGGCGGGGGGTGGGTAGAGCGATGCGGTCAGCGATTCCCCATCCTTGGGGCTAGCTCAGCACTTCCAAGGGATCCCGGTACGGGTAGCCGAGGGCCTCAGCGACCGCCTGGCAGGTGACTTTGCCTCGGTAGATATTTAATCCTGCCCGCAGGTAGGGATCTTCCAGCATGGCGCTACGGTATCCCTTATTGGCCAGGGCCAGGATGCGGGGCAGGGTGGCGTTGTTGAGGGCAAAGGTCGAGGTGCGCGGGACTCCACCCGGCATATTGGTGACGCAATAGTGAACCACGCCGTCCACCACATAGGTGGGCGAGGTGTGGGTAGTGGGGCGCGAGGTCTGGAAGCAACCGCCTTGATCGATCGACACGTCCACCACCACCGATCCCCGCTTCATGCGACGGACCCATTCCGCAGCGACGAGCTTGGGTGCGGCGGCGCCAGGAATGAGGACTGCTCCGATCACGAGATCGGCCTTCAACAGATGATGTTCTACGGCTTGCCGGGTTGCGAACACCGTTTTGAGCTGCGGGCCGAATTGGGTCCAGAGCGAAGCCAGCACTTCGTTTGACCGATCGAGCACCACCACATCGGCGCCGAAACCGAGAGCGATTCCGGCGGCGTTGGTCCCGACCACGCCACCGCCTAGAATGACGACCTTGGCCGGTTCCACTCCCGGTACACCGCCCAGCAATACCCCCATACCGCCATGGGCTTCTTCCAGACAGTAGGCTCCGGCCTGAATAGACATGCGGCCGGCGACTTCGGACATGGGTGCCAGCAGCGGCAGTCCCCCGCGCGCCGAAGTCACTGTTTCGTAACCGATGCAAATGGCCTCGCTCTGAATGAGTTCCGCGGTCTGTACGGGATCGGGGGCGAGGTGAAGATAGGTGAAGAGCACTTGGCCGGGTCGCAACAGTCGGCGTTCCTCGGCTTGAGGTTCCTTCACCTTGATGAGCATATCCGCCTGCGTGAAAATCTCTTGTGCGGTGACCACGACGCTAGCCCCCGCCGTCCGGTAATCTTCATCGGAAAACCCCACCCCCGCTCCCGCCCCGTGCTCAACGAGCACCTGATGACCGCTCACCGCGAGTTCATGCACGCTCGCGGGGACTAACCCGACCCGATACTCGCTGTCCTTTATCTCCTTAGGAACGCCGATCCGCATCATTTCTCCTTGAATCGATAGCGTTTCGTGCCGATGTCGGACTCGAACCGCCAGGCATGGATGGGTACGCGGTGGTGCTTAGCGCCGCGGGGTCGGCTGCAGCCCGCGGGGAAGCAGGAGGCCAAAAACTTGCCATGGCCTCTACGGAGCAAATGCCGCTTGCACGCGTGCCATGATCTGCCGGGCCGCATCGCGTCTGATCTCGGTATAGATCAGCTCTTCTTCACGGCTCGTACCGATGACTGCCTCGGGATCGAATACCATTTCACGGGAGATGGAAAGGGTCTGAGGTGGCACGAGGATTTGCCCCTCCTTGCTCAGCAATTGGAAATCGGTGGTGAAGTTCAACTCGAACTCTCGCGCCTTGCCGGTCTGGGCGTCCACCGCTAGCAGCCGCCGCTCGAAGCGCTCGGGGGCGACGATCAACGTCACATCGGCGTCCTGGGGGGTCGGTACGATGGACGCCTGACCCGCCTCCAACAAGAGATTGATCTCTTCTGCGAGCTCGGGATTGGAGACTTGCACGTGAATAGCATTGACGTCGGCGGGCAATATCACGCCGCCACGCAAATGGAAGCCACAGCCGCCTTGGGTGAGTAGGCTCATCCCGAGCCACAAGGATGTGATCAGCATGTTGCGCCGACGGCGTTGGGCGGTGCTCGTTCCTCGCCTATCTATCTGATATGTCTCTCGGCTTGGCCCAGTCCGCCTTGCTCTCGGGCTGCTCGCTACGGTTTTTTCACAACCTCTCACTACTTTATACCACCACATTGACCACTTTGCCTGGCACCAAGACGATCTTCTTGATCGGCTTACCGGCAATGAATCGCTGCACATTCGGGTTATCCAACGCTTGCCTTTCCACTTCATGGTTTTCTGCCCCTTGCCTGACGAGGATATGCCCGCGTAACTTCCCATTGACCTGCAAAACCAGGGTGATGTCTTGTTGCATAAGGGCGTCGGGATCGGCTACCGGCCAGCGTTCGTCCACCACCGCCTGCTGGTGACCCAACGCGTGCCACAGGGCGTGGGTGATGTGGGGAACGATGGGGGAGAGCAACAACACCACGCTCTTGAGACCCTCTCGGAGCACCGCTTGACCCTGTGGTGAGGGGTCGTTCCATCGCGATAGGTGATTGACTAATTCCATCACCGCGGCGATGGCAGTGTTGAAGGTGTAGCGCCGTCCGATATCGTCGGAGACCTTGGCAACGGTTTCGTGGATCTGGCGCCGCAACGAGCGCTGCGCCTCGCTAAGCGTTGCCGGCTCGAGCGGTGTGGCGATGCCGTCCGTGGCACGGGACGAGACGAGTCGCCACAGTCGCCTCAAGAAACGGGATGCTCCCTCGACGGCGCTGTCAGACCACTCTAGTGACTGCTCCGGCGGGGCCGCAAACATCATGAAGAGGCGCACGGTATCGGCTCCGTACCGGTCAATGAGATGCTCAGGGTCGACGACGTTGCCTTTCGACTTGGACATTTTCGCCCCATCTTTGAGCACCATACCTTGGGTCAGCAGATTGACGAAGGGCTCTGAACTTTGCACCAGCCCCACGTCGCGTAGCAGCTTATGGAAGAATCGTGCGTAGAGAAGATGCAGGATGGCATGCTCGATACCGCCCACATACTGGTCAACGGGCAGCCAAAAGTTGGCGCGCTGATCGAGCATCGCTTGGTGGTTATCGGAGCAGGCGTAGCGCGCGTAATACCATGACGACTCGACAAAGGTATCGAAGGTATCCGTCTCGCGTTTCGCCGGGGCGCCACAGCGTGGACAGCGGGTCTCATAAAATTCCGGCATCCGCGCCAGCGGGGAACCGACCCCTTCGAAAGACACCGTCTGCGGCAGAACGACCGGTAGGTCGTGGTCCGGGACCGGGACCGTGGCGCACCGGGGGCAGTAAATGATGGGTATGGGAGCCCCCCAGTATCGCTGGCGGGAGATGCCCCAATCCCGGAGTCGATAGTTCACCACTTTGTGGCCTTGCGCACTCGCTTCCAGGTATTGGGCGACGGCCTCAGAAGCTTGTTCGGAGGTGAGCCCGGAAAAAGGCCCTGAATCGCGCAGGACCCCTTTTTCGGTGAAGGCCGCTTGGCTGAAGTCGATCGCTTGGCCGTCTACTGGAAACACCACCGGGCGGATCGGCAAATGGTATTGGGTGGCAAACTCGAAGTCCCGCTGGTCATGGGCGGGGACCGCCATGACGGCCCCCGTCCCGTATCCCATGAGCACGAAGTTCGCTATCCAAACCGGCAGCGATTCTCCGGTGATGGGGTGCTTGGCGGAGAGGCCAAGGGGCATCCCCCGTTTGTCCATGGTCTCCAAAGTCGCCTCGGCGGTGCCGGTCATCGCGCATTCTTGGATGAAGGCTTGAATTTTGGCATCTTGCGTGGCGGCCTGCATGGCAAGAGGATGGCCACCGGCGACGGCGAGATAGGTCACGCCCATGAGCGTATCGGGGCGAGTGGTGAATACCCTCAACGGTGCTTGACCGCCGGGAACGGTAAAGAGGAGTTCGACCCCCTCGGAGCGTCCGATCCAGTTGCGCTGCATCGTGCGCACTGCCTCTGGCCAACCCTCCAATCCCTCGATTTCCTCCAGCAATTCGTCAGCGTAGGCGGTAATGCGCAGGAACCACTGTAGAATCTCGCGACGTTCCACCAGGGCACCCGACCGCCAACCGCGTCCCTCGACCACCTGCTCATTGGCCAACACCGTCTGGTCAACGGGGTCCCAGTTGACCTCGGCCTTTTTTTGATACACCAGCCCCCGCTCATACAGCCGGGTAAACAGCCATTGTTCCCACCGGTAATAATCCGGCTGGCAGGTCGCCAACTCCCGTTTCCAGTCATAGCCGAAGCCGAGGCGCTTGAGTTGCCGGCGCATATGGTGAATATTTTGCTCGGTCCAGTGAGCGGGCAGAACATGGTGTTGTGCGGCTGCATTCTCGGCTGGAAGGCCGAAGGCGTCCCATCCCATCGGCTGAAGCACGTTCTTGCCCAGCATGCGTTGATAGCGAGCGATGACATCGCCAATGGTATAGTTGCGCACATGCCCCATGTGCAGCCGTCCACTGGGATAGGGAAACATCGACAGGCAGTAGAATTTTTCTCGGTCGGGGGCTTCGGTGACCTCGAAGGACTTCGCCTGATCCCAGTAGTGTTGCGTGTTTGCTTCGATCTGATCTGGATAGTACCGGTCGTCCATCTGGGCTATACGATTCGCTCAAGTTTCTCATCGCGTTCGAAAACGGTTGCCAACCCGCGCGCGGGAGCCGCCAGGCGGAGACCGACTCCCATCGGCAGCGGCCTTTGTGTTGCTAGCCGCCGCTTAGGCGCGCGATCCTGTTTTGAGTTCAGCCATTATGGCCGTCTACGTAGGCGTATTCGAAGGCATCGGAGAACATTCGGGAGGGGTCAAATTCGCGTGCCAGCAGGCTATCCCGTACGGCGTGGACCATCACGGGCGGACCGCTCGCGTAAACATCATACGGTGTGGGATCCGGAAATGTCTCCAGAACCACGTCGTGCACCCAACCGGTGCGTCCCGTCCAGTGATCCTCGCTGCTGGGCTGGGAGAGCACCGGTAGGTAATGCACATGCGGATGTTCTGTAGCCCACTGTGTGGCCAAATCATGCATGTAGAGATCGCGCCGGCTGCGTACCCCCCAGAACAGATAAATCGGTCTTTGGATGTCTCGCGACAAGGCATCCTCGATGATGCCCTTTACAGGAGCAAATCCGGTGCCGCCGGCAACGAATAACAAGGGTCGTTGCGACGACTCGCGCAGAAAAAAGCTGCCCAGAGGTCCGCGGATGCGTAGCAGCGCGTTCTCACGCATTTGATGAAAGACATAGTCGGAGAACTCACCGCCTGCTATATGGCGCACGTGCAACTCCAGATGTTCGTCGGCGAAGGGTGGATTAGCGAGCGAAAAGGCTCGCCGACGCCCATCCTTGAGCACGATATCGATGTATTGACCGGCCAGGAACTGTAGCCGCTGGCCTTCGGGAAGTTTTAGGTAGAGCCCGATGACATCATGGGCCAAGAGCACCTTGCGGGCGACACGTACCGGGAGGGTCCGTACACGGATGCCCTTTACCGTGCTGATGGCATCCACTTCGATGGCTAAATCACTGACGGGCCTCGCCTGGCAAAAAACGGTGAAGCCCCGATCCGCTTCTTGTTGGGTCAGGGCCGCTGGCAGGCCATTGGGATAGACGAATTGGCCCTCGAGCACCTTGCCGCGACAAGAGCCGCACGCCCCGTTGCGGCAACCGTAGGGAAAAGCGATCCCTTGCCGGAGTGCTGCATCAAGAACGCTCTCACCCTTCTCCACGGTGAAGGTTTGACCGCTTGGTTGAACCTGTACTCGGTAGTTCATGGCTTCAGTCGCTGCATCGTCTTACAGTAATAAATAAGTAGCTGTTAATGTTCTAACAGTATTATCTTCTTGAAGACCGTTAGCAAATTGGCTGGAGCCACCGAGGGTGCGTGTCAACGAGGATTGTGGCGCTGGGTTGGAGGCGAATGCCACGGTTGCATGAAGTGAGCCGCTGACCCTCTCGCCCTGGACAGGAGGAGAGGGGGCTCGTTGGTGACATCCTTGCCTGTCAATCGCGACGTTCAATCATTTCATCGATGATCGGTGTGAAAATAATCTCCATGGCCAACCCCGTTTTCCCGCCTGGGACAACGATTGAATTGCGTCGGGACATGAAGGAATCATGAATCATCGCCAGCAAATACGGAAAGTCAATGTTGAACTTCTTCGGATCGCGAAAGCGTATGACGGCGAAACTCTCGTCCGGCGTCGGGATATCGCGGGCGATAAAGGGATTTGACGTATCGACGGTGGGCACGCGTTGGAAGTTGATATCCGTAAGGGAGAACTGCGGCGTAATGTAATGCACATAGTCGTACATGCGGCGTAGAATGGTCTCGGTCACATCGCTCGCCTGATAGCCCCTTTCTTTTGTATCGCGGTGGATTTTTTGTATCCATTCCAGATTCACGATGGGTACCACCCCGATGAGCAGATCGACATGTTTGGCGATGTCTATTTCCTCTGTGCACACGCCGCCATGGAGCCCCTCGTAAAACAGCAGATCGGTACCGGGTGCAATGTCTTCCCAAGGGGTAAACGTGCCCGGCTCCTGATGAAACGGAGCCGCCTCTTCCTCGCTGTGTAGGTAATAGCGGCGTTTCCCGGTTCCCGATTCTCCGTATTCTCGAAACAGCTCTGCAAGTTCCTTAAACAGGTTCGCCTCCGCACCAAAATGACTTAAATTGCGGCCTTCCTCCAGCGCCTTGGCCACCGCTTCTCGCATTTGTACGCGATCATAGCGATGGAAGCTGTCGCCTTCGATGATTACGGGCTTCACCTGCTCGCGATAGAAAATGTGCTCAAATGCCACTTTCACCGTTGAAGTGCCGGCGCCTGATGATCCGGTCACGGCAATGATAGGATGCTTTCTTGACATGTCCCGCTCCTTCAGTCAGTTTTTGTAATCATTCGATCCCATTGCCAGAATGGAGGAGGGTTAGGGGGTGAGGACCGCCTTGCAAGCACTTGCCCCTTACACCTCTCTGCCTCGGCAAGGCGAGAGGGGACGGAATGACCGCATTAGCCTTGATATAAGCTCTTGGCCACTATTGGGCCATTGAGCGCTTGATATAGACTAATGAGTTTTTTTTATGTCTACCCAAGGCGGCGACGAGCGTTGGTCAAGGCGACCGCACCCCGGCGCTGGCGCTGAGGTGTGGGGTGGGGGCGCTGGGGGACGCCGCACCGCTGCGACGCTCCCCCATCGACCTTGATGACAAGGCTGAGAAGCTGTTTCAAGAATGTCGCGAGCGCCGGAGTCGCAAGGCGCGCAGCGGCGAGCCGCCGCGCGACGCGCTCAGAGGTTGTGAAAAAACCGTTGCGAGCGGCCCGAGAGCCAGGCGGACGGAGCGTAGCGACGAGACATATCAGATAGATAGGCGAGGAGCGAGCACCGCCCAACGCCGCTATCGGGTCGTGTAGCAGGTTTTTTCACAACCTCTCAGGCAAGCGCAGCAGTTTTTAAAATAGCTTCTGATCAGGGTCCCAAGCCCTGTCGAGCCTTAGAGTGTGGAGCATCATAATTGGCCAGGAGGGAGTCAACGCTGAGGACTACGGACGCAAGATTGACGATTCTGGAAACCCTCCCCGAGGGCTTGTTGACGCGGCCTGCGGCGCGGTTACACGAGATCCTGCCAGGTCCGACGCTCATCCACCTACCGGGAAGGCGTTCCGGGACGCTTTATCTGTCGGTGTTGTTGCACGGCAACGAGGATAGCGGATGGGAGGCGCTGCGCGCATTATTGGATCGTTATCAGAGGCGAACTCTGCCGCGTGCCCTGTCGGTCTTTATCGGTAACGTGCTGGCGGCTCGCTTCGGCCTGCGGCGGTTAGAGGGGCAACCCGATTACAATCGCATCTGGATGGGCGGCGATACACCAGAACACAGAGTGGTGCAGCAGGTGTGTCGGTCGATGCGCGAGCGTAACCTGTTTGCCAGCGTCGATATCCACAACAATACCGGAAGGAATCCGCATTATGCGTGTGTGAATCGATTGGAGCCTACTTTCCTCCATCTTGCCACCTTGTTTTCGCGCACTGTCGTGTATTTCACGACGCCGGATACGGTGCAGACCCAGGCCTTCGCACCGTTTTGCCCGTCGGTGACTATCGAGGCCGGGCAACCTGGCCAGGCCTATGGAGTGGCGCATGTTCAGGACTATCTCGACGCTTGTTTACATCTGTCGGAGCTGCCAACAGATCCCATTGCTGCCGGCGACATCGACCTGTTCCACACTGTTGCGGTCGTTAAGATAGCGCCCCAGATAAGCTTCAGCTTCGATGGACGCGATGCCGATCTGCGGTTGCTAGATGACTTGGAGCGGCTTAACTTCCACGAGGTGCCGGCAGGGACCGTGTTCGGTTGGATACGAAACGGCGCTCGGCCAGGATTGGAAGTGCACGATGAGCAGGGCGTGAATGTCACCGAACGCTATTTCACCGTGAACGATTTTGAGCTGCTCACGGCGTGCCCTATCATGCCTTCCATGCTCACGCTCGATGAGCGAATCGTCCGCCAGGATTGCCTTTGCTATCTCATGGAGCGCCGTCATCTTTGAACCGTTTCGGCTCAATGCCTACCAACCGCGGGTTTCACAATGTCACGAGCGCCGGAGTCGCAAGGCGCACGGGGGCGACAAAATCGTCGGGAACGATTTTGAACACCTGCAAGCTGGCCCGGAAAGGGGCGAGCCCCAAGGATGGGGCGAGTCACAACCGCAGTGTACAAACGAGTACATGAGGATTCTGGGCCGCCGTGCAACGCCGCTTAGAGCTTGTGAAAAAACCGTTGCGAGCGGCACGAGAGCAAGGCGGACGGCGCTCAGCGACGAGACATATCAAATAGATAGGCGAGGAGCGAGCACCGCCCAACGCCGCTATCGAGCCGTGTAGCAGGTTTTTTCACAAGCTCTCAGGCAAGCGCAGTAGTCTTTACGTCAGCTTCTAAGTCAAGGATAAGTTGAGGGCAACTCATGGCGGGGCATAGCAAGTGGGCTAATATACAGCATCGCAAGGGTGCGCAAGACGCTAAGCGCGGTAAGCTCTTTACCCGGCTGATCCGCGAGGTCACGGTGGCTGCGCGGCTGGCCGGTGGGGACCCGAAATCCAATGTTCGATTGCGTGCCGCCATCGACAAGGCGCTCACCAGTAACGTGCCGAAAGATACCGTGGAGCGGGCCATCAAGCGCGGCACAGGCGATCAGGATTCGCCGAACATCGAAGAGGTGCGTTACGAGGGTTATGGGCCGGGAGGCACCGCGATTATGGTCGATTGCATGACGGACAACCGCAACCGCACGGTGGCAGAGGTGCGCCATGTATTTGCCAAGTGCGGTGGCAATCTGGGTCTGGACGGTTCGGTGGGTTATCTCTTTCAAAAAGCGGGTCAACTCTGTTTTCCCGCTGGAACGGATGAGGATCGGATCTTAGAAGTCGCGCTAGAGGCGGGGGCCGACGATGTCGTCACGCAGCCGGATGGTTCCGTTGACGTGATCGCCTCTCCGGAGCGCTTTGGCGACGTCAAGGATGCGCTAACCAACGCTGGTTTCGATCCCATGTTTGCCGAAGTGACCATGTTGCCGGCAACGAGCGTCAGTCTGGGCTTGGCCGATGCGAGCCGGATCATTAAGCTGCTGGACATGTTGGAGGATCTGGAGGACGTGCAACAGGTCTACTCCAATGCTGACATCTCAGACGAGGTCTTGGCTCAGCTTGACTAAGCGGTTGTGCTAAACCCGTCGCGAGCGGCCCGAGAGCCAGGTGTGGTGGCTCAGAGGCTCGGGTGCTCGCTTGGACACGGCGGTCCTTTGCCGCCGTGCGCTGGGCGGCTCCGCGCCTGCAACACTTCTAAAACACCTTCTCGGCACGCACAGGTAGAGACGATCTTCAAGGGCGAAACATGACGTATGAGCGCTGCTGTGGAACGCATTCTCGGTGTTGATCCAGGCTCGCGGGTGACGGGGTATGGAATCATTGATTTTGCTCGTAACCGAACGGTGCACGTAGAAAGCGGCTGCATAACAGTGACCGGGGACGACCTTGCCGGCAAGCTGCGAGTGATTTTTTCCGCCCTCACGTCGCTAGTTGAACGCTACCGACCCACCGAGATGGTAGTCGAGCAGGTGTTCGTCCATCGAAATGCCGGATCGGCTCTAAAACTCGGCCAAGCTCGTGGCGCGGCTGTGTTGGCGGGCGCCATGGGGGCCCTACCCGTTTTCGAGTATGCGCCCCGAGCGATCAAACAAGCCATCACCGGTACCGGTACCGCGACCAAGGAACAGATGCAGCACATGATCAAAATACTGCTCAGGCTTCCCAAACCACCGCCGGCGGATGCGGCCGATGCCTTGGCGGTCGCGCTTTGTCATGCCCATACCGGCGCGACCCTGCGTCGTCGCGGTTTGGTTGATAGGTAGGTGAACGGCGATGCACGCGGAGGTTGGGAAAAAACGTGTTACACAAGCCAGTAGCGGCGTTGGGCGGTGCTCGTTCCTCGCCTATTTATCTGGTATGTCTCTCGGCTTCGCCACGCACCCCTGGTCCTTGGCCCGCTCGCGACGGGTTTTTCACAATCTCTCAGTGAACCTCGAGAGCGTTCGCGGTCAGGGTTCATGATCGGCTGGCTGCGCGGCATTCTTCGAGAGAAGCAACCACCCCACCTCGTGTTAGAGGTCAACGGTGTCGGCTATGAGCTTGAGGCACCGTTGACGACTTTCTCTTTGCTCCCGAGTCTGGGTGAGGAGCTGACGCTATTTACCCATCAGCTGATCCGGGAGGATAGTCATAGCTTGTACGCCTTCGCGCAACGCGAGGAGCGCAATGTCTTCCGGCAACTGCTACGCGTGAGCGGTGTGGGGGCTAAGTTGGCGTTGGCAATTCTGTCCGGCATGCACGTCGATGAGTTGTTTCGCTGCGTGCACGAGCGGGACATTGGGCGGTTGGCGCAGTTACCGGGGATCGGTAAGAAAACGGCTGAGCGGCTTGTCATCGAGTTGCGTGACCGTCTCCAGATCCTGCCAGGGCTTGCCCCGGAAGAGCTTTCGGCGAGCAGCGGGGAACAGCTCAAGCAGTCCGATGTTGAGGCACAGGCGGTCAGCGCGTTGGTGACGCTTGGCTTCAAACAGCAGGACGCCTGGGACCGTATGCGGAGGGTACGTGAGAACGGCCTTGCGTGTGAGGAACTGGTGCGCCGCGCGTTGAAATCGTTGGCAAAATAGTTGCTTGTCTGAGGGCTTACGAAGAAACTGTAACCAGCGGCTCGCCAGGCCGGCGGACGGTGGGTAACCTAGCCAGCGCGAGGCGGCGGAGGTTTATATTTACAGGTTCTGGGAAGATGGGTCGCCAGCCCAGACAAAGCACAGCGCAGAGTCGATCGCCAAAGTGGCGCGGCCCGTTGGGCTCCAGATGTGGCACGACGCCGTGACGGTAGGCCTGATACGGCCCGTCTCTGTGCCTTAAGGTGGGGAAAAGGCTGTCATGCAACGCCTGGTTACATCTGACGCCATGTCCCAGGAAGCACCCGTGGAGGTGACTCTCCGGCCCCAGCGTTTAGCTGAATATATTGGACAGCAAACGGTCCGGGAACAACTGGGTATTTTTGTTCAGGCCGCTAAGCAGCGCCAGGAAGCGCTGGACCATGTGCTGATATTTGGTCCACCGGGGCTCGGCAAGACCACGCTGGCAACCATACTCAGCAATGAACTCGGTGTGGGCTTGCGCCAGACCTCAGGGCCGATCATCGAGCGCGCTGCGGATCTGGCAGCACTGCTCACCAATCTGGAGCCCCGGGATATCCTGTTTATCGACGAGATCCACCGCCTCAATCCTGCGGTGGAGGAAATACTTTACCCTGCCATGGAGGAATGCCAGCTTGATATCATGATCGGTGAGGGACCTGCGGCACGTTCCATCAAGCTCGATCTCGCTCCCTTTACCCTGGTGGGAGCGACGACGCGTGCCGGACTGTTGACCTCACCGTTACGGGATCGTTTCGGCATAGTGCAACGCTTGGAATTCTATAGCCCCGAAGAGATCGCGACCATCTTGCAGCGCTCGGCTCGCATCCTCGGCGTCTCTATCACGGAAAATGGTGCTCGCGAGCTTGCCTGCCGGTCCCGGGGTACCCCTCGTATTGCTAATCGGCTGCTGCGGCGCACTCGAGACTACGCGGAAGTCAAGAGGGATGGTCGGATCTGCAGTGCGGTGGTGCGCCAAGCTCTCGAGTTGCTTGCAGTCGATGGGGCTGGATTCGATGTCATGGACCGGAAACTGTTGCTCACCTTGCTGGAGAAGTTCGATGGGGGCCCTGTCGGCTTGGATAACTTGGCGGCGGCTATCGGCGAAGAGCGTGGCACCATCGAAGACGTCCTTGAACCCTACCTTATTCAGCAGGGTTTCCTGAAGCGCACCCCGAGGGGCCGGATGGCAACACGTACCGCCTGGTTGCATTTCGGATTAACGGCGCCCGGCTCCGGCGAGCTTTGGTGACAGTTCAAGCTGCCTAACTAAAGTGCGGTTTAACGATACCCAGCACAACGGTTTGTTTAGTTCCTCCCGAGCCCCGTTTGTCTGGCCAGTTCGCGTGTACTATGAAGACACCGATAGCGGTGGCGTAGTCTACTATGCAAATTACTTGAAATTCATGGAGCGAGCCCGCAGTGAATGGCTGCGTGCCCATGGGTTCGAACCGGCGGCGTTGGTGAAAGAGCATCACCTGATGTTTGCGGTGGTGCGGCTCACGGTCGAGTATCGACGGCCAGCGCGGCTGGGCGATCTACTCGAGGTCGGCGTTAAGCTGCTGGCCTCGCGGCGGGCAAGCATCGAGTTCCTGCAAGATGTGACTCACGCATCCCTGAGCCCTGAGCTGTTGTGTCGCGCTCACGTAAAGGTCGCGTGTGTCGACGCGGTGACCCTTCGGCCTCGTTCTATTCCCTCCTTTATCGCGTCGGAGTTGGCTCTTGAACGCTAACCTTTCGTTGGTTGACCTGGTTCTCAACGCGAGCTTGTTGGTACAGCTCGTCATGTTGCTACTGCTTGCTGCTTCGCTGGTGTCCTGGACCATGATCTTTCGCAAACGTTTGGACATGAGCCGGGCGCAGCGAGCGGCCAACGAGTTCGAGGAACAATTTTGGTCCGGGCGAGATTTGGTGTCGATGTACAACCGGATCAACGCTTCCCAGCAGACCTTGTCGGCGATGGAACGTATTTTTCAATCGGGATTCAAAGAATTCGCGAGGCTTCGCAATCAGGCGGGGTTCGACGCCAAGTCGGTGCTAGAAGGTGCGCAGCGGGCGATGCGGGTGGCGTTACGCCGCGAAGTCGATGCCTTGGAGAACTATCTTCCGTTTCTGGCAACTGTGGGCTCGACCAGTCCTTATGTGGGTCTGTTCGGTACCGTGTGGGGCATCATGAACTCATTCCGAGCCTTGGGAAACGTCGATCAGGCGACCTTATCGATGGTGGCGCCAGGTATCGCCGAGGCGTTGATCGCCACCGCTATGGGTTTGTTTGCAGCCATTCCAGCCGTCATTGCCTATAACCGCTATACCAGTGCCGTCGAGAGGCTCACCAGCCGGTACGATACGTTTGTCGAGGAGTTCTCTGCCATCCTCCAGCGCCAGGCCCACGTCTAGGCCTCCCCTGATAGCCTCGCAGCGGCGCGCTGATAGTGCCCGCTCGGTTGCGGGAGGGCTCTGGAGCCTGAGAAGCTGTTTTAAATGAGAAGCTGTTTTAAAAAGGTGCAGCGGCCCGGCACCCAGTGTAACACCGCCATGGCCAGTGCGATCGTCTTGACTACAGTTTCTGCTGGACTGGGAAGATAAACCATGCAGGGTTCACGCAAGAGACCGATCTCCGAGATCAACGTCGTGCCTTACATCGATGTCATGCTGGTGCTGCTGGTGATCTTTATGATCACGGCACCGCTTCTTACTCAGGGAGTGAAAGTGGAACTGCCACAGGTTCCTGCGGACGCATTACCGCAATCGGACCATGAACCCCTGATCGTCACCGTGGATGCCACTGGCCAGGCTTACCTGAGTTTCGGTGAACACCCTGAGCGCCCCCTTGAGCACAACCTGTTGGCACAGCGTGTCAACGCGCTCGTGCGTCACCGCCCGAAGACGCCTGTGTTGGTAAGAGGGGACCAAGCGGCGAGATACGGCTCGGTGGTGGTGGTGATGCGGGTGCTCAAGGAGGCCGGCGTGGAGAGTGTCGGCCTCATGACGCAACCTCCGGAGTCGCGCGACTAATGTCGCCTCGGCTTGGTGCGCTTTTCGACCGGGGACGTGCCGTCTTTTATGCGGTCTTGGTGCACGGACTTTTCGTGGCGGTGTTGCTTGTGACCCTGGATTGGACACCGAAACAAGAGCCCGAGGCGCCTCAGGTGGAATGGGTGCAGGCGGTCGTGGTGGACCAGGCTCAGGTTGAGGCCGAGGTCGAACGGCTGCAGGAACAGGATCGATTGAAACGAGAACAGGAGGCGAATCAGCAGCGTCAGATCCAGCAGCAGGCGCGCGAAGCCGAGGCCAAGCGAGAGCAAGAGGAGCGGCGCCTGGCAGATGTGCAAGAGCGGTTGGCTGAGGAGCGGCAAGGCCACGAACAAGCGATGCGCCGACAGGAAGCGGAGGAAACGAAGCGAATAGCCGCTCTGCAGCAGCAACGAGAACAGGAGGCTGCCCGGCTTGCTGAAGTGAAACGGGAACGGATGGCACTGGCGGAGCAACGCAAACAGCAAGCAGAGCAGGCGACCGAGCGCGAGCAAGCGCAAGCTCGCGACGCCAAGATAGCGCGCGCTCAGGCCCTGCTTGCGGCGGAGCAACAACGGCAGGAATTGGAACGCAAGGCTGTAGAAGCAGAGCGTCGGCGGGAAGAAGAGCAAAAACGGCAGGCCGAGGAGGCGCAGCGAAAGGCCGATGAGGCGCAACGCAAGCAGCAGGCAGAGCAGGCGCTGAGGGAACAGCTGGCCCAGGAGCAGGCGACCCTGGATCAACAGCGGCTACGTCTTCGGGAGCGCCATCTCGCTGAGTACGCGGCGCAGATCCAAGGTGTCGTACAGCGGAACTGGATACGTTCTGCAGGTACCCCCAAGGGCTTTAGCTGCAGTGTTCGGGTTGAGCAGATTCCGGGTGGGGAGGTGGTCAGTGCGGTGGTGACGAGCAGCTGCGGGAGCGTGGCGCTCGATCGCTCGGTTGTGGAAGCCGTTTACCGGTCATCACCGTTGCCCCGGCCCCCGGATCCGTCCTTGTTTGAACGTGAATTAAATATGGTATTTGAGCCAGAGGATTGAACGTTGAGGTATTGGTTATTGTGCGGTTGTTGCGCTGTTCTCCTGGTTGGGTCGTTGCCTCAGAGTGCTCATGGCGCTCTGAGCATCAGGATTACGCAAGGGGTGGAGGGCGCGCTGCCGATCGCTGTGGTGCCCTTCGGATGGGCAGGATCCGAGCCAGGCCCGGCAGTGGACGTCGCTGAGATCATCGCGGCCGATCTCGAGCGAAGCGGTCGGTTTGCCCCGATTCCACGCGCCGACTTACCGGCACAGCCGTATGACAAGGAGGCCGTGCGGTTCGCTGAATGGCGTCTTCTTGGAACCGGCAATTTGGTCATCGGCCGCGTCGCTGCCCAGGCGCAGGACGCTTATACGCTAGAGTTTCGGCTCTTCGATGTATTTCGTGGAGACCAGCTTGCTGGCCTGCGCTTTAGCTTGACCGAGCACGAATTGCGAGGAGCGGCGCACCAGATCGCAGATATCATCTATGAAAAGCTGACGGGGGAACCGGGCGCGTTCGCCACGCGTATCGCCTATATCACGGAATACGAAGGTGGAGAGGAGGGAGCAGGGACGTACCATGCTTTGCAGGTTTCCGATAGCGATGGGGAGAACGCCCGTACGGTGGTGGATGCGACCCAACCGCTTCTGTCGCCGGCATGGTCACCCGATGGTCGCCGACTTGCCTACGTGTCCTTTGAAGCCAAGGCGCCGTGGGTGTACGTCCAGGAATTAGCGAGCGGAGCGCGCGAAAAAATCGCCGCCTTTCAGGGCATCAATAGCGCCCCTGCCTGGTCTCCAGACGGCGGGCGGCTCGCGCTGACGCTGTCCAAAGACGGTAACCCCGAGATCTACATCCTCGATCTGCGCACGCGAGAGACGCGTCGTCTAACCCAGAATGCGGCCATTGATACCGAGCCTGCTTGGTCTCCTGACGGGCGTTGGATCGTGTTCACTTCCGACCGCGGCGGCAGTCCCCAGATTTACCGTATGCCGGTAGCGGGGGGATCGGCCGAGCGACTCACCTTCGATGGCCGATACAATGCAAGCGCCACCTTTGCGCCGGACGGCAGTAAGCTCGCACTCATTCACGGCGATGGTAGCGTCTATCGAGTGGCGCTGCTGAATCTCGATGACAAGACGCTGCGGGTGCTCAGCGACACAGCGCTCGACGAATCGCCAAGCTTTGCGCCCAACGGTCGGATGATACTTTACGCCACCACCGATGCCGAGGGCGCGACGCTGGCTGCTGTATCGATCGATGGTCGGGTGCGGCATCGGCTGGGCGTTCAGCAGGGAAAAGTGAGGGAGCCTGCGTGGTCGCCATTTAGTCCCTCAGACTGACATCGCCAATCGATGACAAGAGGAGATGAATCATGAACGGCTTCGGTAAGCTCGTGGCAGTTTCGGTTTCGGCGACGATGCTTCTAGTGGGTTGCGGTGGAACGGGAGTGACTCCCGATGCCGGTATCCCGGTGGAAGACCGCACTGTAGGCGATGGGCCTGTCGATGAAGACAGCTGGAGGAGTCAAGATCTGGGGGAGGGTGCCGACACGCGCGGCCTCGCAGGTGTGCAGCCGTTTACAGGCGACCCCCTCGATAATCCTGAAAGCCCGCTGGCCACTCGCGTCGTTTATTTTGATCTCGACAGCAGTGAGATCCGAGATGAATACCGCTCTGTCGTGGAAGCACATGCCGCTTATTTAACCGAACATCCACAGGCGCAGCTCCGACTCGAGGGGCACACCGACGAACGGGGATCACGCGAGTACAATATCGCTCTTGGTGAGCGCCGTGCCAACGCGGTCCGTCAGCTGATGGCCTTGTTGGGTGCCACTGAGCAACAGTTGACCTCCATCAGTTATGGCGAGGAGCGGCCGGTGGCCCTCGGACACGATGAATCCGCATGGCGGCTCAATCGTCGGGTTGAGTTGGAATACACCGGCCGTTAAGTTGTCCGGTCATGAGCATCGTTTCGTTGGGGTTGCTTTTCGGAGCCTACGATCGGCACCCAAGCCTTTGGCAGGCCGAAGGGCCAAGGTAAAGAAACTGCCGAAACGATGACCCAGGCCAGGTCTCCAATCAAATAGGGCGGCGGCAATGTCCCGTATATCTCAATCGCTCAGGACGGCTGGGTTTTGGCTTATGGCTCTTGGGTTTCCTGCTTGGCTGGCGGCACAGCCCAGTGATCCGCCCACACTCTCTGTTGAGCAGCGTTTGGGTCGCCTGGAGCGACAGATGACTACCCAAGGGTTGGTCGAGATCCTACAACACCAACAGCGACTGCAACGGGAGCTGCAGGATCTACGCGGGGAAGCGGAGTTGCACAATCACTCGCTGCAGCAGATAAAAGAACACCAGCGCGAGCTTTACCTCGACTTAGACCGACGGTTGCGGCGACTCGAGGCGGCGATGGCAGGGTCTGCCCAGACCGAGAGGATGGAGCCCGCGGCTCAGAATGGTCCGTCTGGGCAACCGGAAGGCTCGGATTTGACTGCCGGGGACGCGGCGTCATCCATAGCGCCGGTTGAAGAGCAAGCGAGCTATCAAGCAGCCTTTGATTTATTGAAGGAGGGTCACTACCAAGAGGCGATAGAGGGACTCAAAGTCTTTCTGGAGGCCTATCCTCAGGGGACCTACGCGGACAATGCCCAGTATTGGCTCGGGGAAGCCTACTACGTCACCCGTCAGTACGAGGCGGCGATGCAGGCCTTCCAGAGGCTCCAGGAGGCCTACCCGAAAAGTCCCAAAGTGAGTCACGCGGAGCTCAAAATAGGATATATTCATTATGAGCTCGGTCAGACGGCCGATGCGGAGCGTATTCTAACTTCGCTGGTCACCCGCTATCCTAATGCCGCGGTAGGGCGGCTCGCCCAAGAGCGGCTTGATCGAATGCAAACCGATAAGCGCTAGCCGCCTCGTCTGTGCCTTTTGGGGGCTGAGAGGTTGTGAAAGAACCGTCGCGAGCGGCCCGAGAGCCAGGCGGGTGGAGCGAGCACCGCCCAACGCCGCTATCGGGTTGTGTAGCAGGTTTTTTAACAACCTCTGAGGGCAGGGTGCGTTCTTGGCAACGCGTTCGAGCAGCCCGCGGCTACGCAAAGTCAGCGTGGGCAGCCAGCAGCATCGAGCCCTAGACGCCGACGTTGGAAGCACGGTTACGGGTAACCGAGATTTTCTACTCTTTGCAGGGCGAGTCGCGGCTAGTCGGCTGGCCGACGGTCTTCGTTCGGCTCACCGGTTGCCCGCTGCGATGCGTTTACTGCGACACCGCGTATGCTTTTTCTGGCGGATGCTGGATGAGCCTTGGGGAGATCCTCGCGCGTGTTGGAGAGTATACCCCCCGCTATGTGACGGTTACCGGGGGCGAGCCGTTGGCGCAGCGGACTTGCTTGCAGCTACTGACGCAACTCTGTGATGTCGGCTACCAGGTTTCTTTGGAGACCAGCGGCGCCCTTGACGTGTCGGGCGTGGATCCCCGTGTCGTGCGGGTTGTGGACCTGAAAACTCCAGCCTCGGGGGAAGTGCACCGCAATCGTTACCAGAACCTAGATTATCTTCGATACCAAGATCAGGTGAAGTTTGTGATCTGCGACCGCGTTGATTATGAATGGTCAAAGGCGCAGTTGGCGCGCTTTGATCTCGACCGGCGCTGCGAGGTGTTGTACTCGGCAAGCCATGGGCAACTCGATGCCTCAATGCTAGCCGATTGGATCCTTGCCGACCGACTGCCGGTACGTTTTCAAGTGCAGTTGCACAAGTACTTATGGGGGGAAGCTCGTGGGCGTTAAGTCACGGATGCCGCGAGGTATCCGCTGCACTGCCTGGAACACGAGATGATTGACCGGGCCAACAACGCGGTGGTGCTGCTTTCCGGTGGCTTGGATTCGGCGACCTGCCTGGCGATGGCGAACGCCAGGGGATATCGCTCGTACACCCTCAGCGTCGACTATGGTCAGCGGCATCGGGCTGAGCTTAAAGCCGCGCAGCGCGTCGCGACGGCCTTGGGTAGCGTCCACCACAAGACTGTGTATTTGGAGCTGACGGCTATCGGCGGTTCCGCTCTAACGGACTCGACCATCGCGGTGCCGGAGCAGGCGAGCGAGGCCATACCCGTCACCTATGTCCCGGCGCGCAATACGGTGCTGCTCGGTTTGGCGTTAGGGTGGGCTGAGGTCATCGAGGCCAGCGATATTTTCATCGGTGTGAACGCGGTGGATTACTCGGGTTATCCTGATTGCCGTCCGGCTTTTATCGCTGCCTTCGAGGTGCTCGCCAGGCTCGGTACCCGCGCCGGCGTAGAAGGGCGCCCGTTCACAATTCACGCTCCTCTGATCCACCTCAATAAGGCAGCGATCATCCAGGAAGGTGTGCGTCTCGGTGTGAACTTTTCCCTGACGCTATCGTGCTACCAGGCCGACGAGGCGGGCCGCGCCTGTGGCCATTGCGATGCGTGTCGCTTGCGACGGTCGGGATTCGAAGAGGCGGGGATAACGGATCCCACTCGTTATCGATAGATGACCAACGCCGGTATAGAGAACTTATAGAGCGCTCGTGAAGGAGGATTAACTGTATGCGTGCCATCGTCTTCGATCAGCCGGGGGACGAATCGGTGCTGCACATCGCAACGGTGGACGCCCCAGCGATGGCTGCGCAAGCGATTCGTATCCGAGTGCGGGCTACGGCCGTGAACCGCGCCGATCTGCTGCAGCGGCAAGGCCTGTATCCTCCCCCGCCGGGAGTTTCTCCCCTGTTAGGGCTTGAGTGTGCAGGCGAGGTGATCGAGGTTGGGCGTGACGTCAGCGGATGGCGGATCGGCGAGCGCGCGATGGCTCTGCTCGCGGGCGGCGGATACGCCGAGGAAGTGGTGGTGGATGCCGGCTTAGCGATGCCTGTGCCTTCGGTTCTCTCGGATGAGGAAGCGGCAGCTATCCCCGAGACGTTCATTACCGCTTTTCTGAATATTTTCTTGCTGGGTAAGCCGCCGGAAAAGGGCTGTGTTCTGGTGCACGGCGGTGGTAGCGGCGTGGGCACGGCAGCTACTAGCTTGTGTAAGGAGGCTGGGCTTAAGGTGTTGGTTACGGCGGGGAGCCGTGAAAAGTGTGATCGGTGTTTGCAGCAGGGTGCGGATGTGGCGATCAATTATCGTACCGAGGAATTTGCGCCTCGGGTATTAGAGGCGACTCTGGGAAAGGGAGTGGATGTCATCTTGGATTGTGTCGGTGGGAGTTACCTCAGTGCAAATGTCAAGTCTCTAAATGTGGGGGGGGCATTGGTGGTGATCGGCCTTACCGGCGGAACGCGTGGCGAACTGGACCTGGCAACGTTGCTGCGCAGGCGTCTTCGGCTCGAGGGATCCACGCTCCGGGCGCGCTCTGTGGCGGAGAAATCTGGGATTATTGATGCCTTCGTTGAACGATTTGGTGAGGCGCTGCAGAGCGGGCGGATGCGTCCCGTCATCGATCGCGTACTGCCGCTCGAGCAAGCCGGAGAAGGGCACCGGGTACTGAAAGCGAGCGAGCATTTCGGCAAAGTGGTGTTGCGAGTGACGTGAGGTGATCTCGCAAGGGGGGTGCACCGACCGTGAGGGCATGGACCAGCATGTTTCTATCCTAGCGATGTGCCTAGCATGCGACTGATAGGCGACTGGTTTCAGCGGCATTTCTCCGACCCGCAGGTGGTGGGGCTAGCCATCGTCCTCCTCGTTGGGTTTGCCACCGTAGTGGTCATGGGCCGCATGCTTGCGCCTGTGATCGCCAGTGTGGTGATCGCCTATCTGTTGGATGGCTTAGTGGTCTGGCTTGAGCGCTGGCACTGCCCTCGGTTGCTCGCAGTCATCCTCGTGACCCTTGTTTTCATGGCAGTCCTGGTATTCTTGATGTTCGGGGTGATGCCCCTTCTTCTGCAGCAATTGACGCAGCTGTTTCAGCAGCTGCCGTCGATGATAGCTAAAGGTCAGGAACTGCTGCTGAGTCTGCCCGAGAAATATCCCCATATCGTCGAGGAGCGGCAGATCCGGGAACTGATCGGGGTGATCCGAATGGAGCTGGCCGTACTGGGGCAACGGGTGTTAACTCTCTCGCTGGCCTCGGTGGTCAGTTTAATCACCTTGGGCGTTTACCTCATCCTCATGCCATTACTGGTGTTTTTCTTTTTGAAGGACAAGCAGCGTCTGCTCGATTGGCTAAGCGGCTATCTGCCGCGCAAGCGGGAGCTGGCGGTCCAGGTTTGGCGAGACGTACATCGACAGATCGGTAACTATGTCCGAGGGAAATTTATCGAAATCCTGATCGTGTGGTTAGTCACCTACGTGACGTTTCTTCTGTTAGGCTTGCAGTTTGCCATGTTGTTGAGTTTGTTGGTTGGCTTGTCGGTGCTCGTTCCCTATATCGGCGCCATCGTGGTCACCTTCCCTGTTGCACTGATCGCGTATTTTCAGTGGGGTCTCGGATCCGATCTGTTTTGGGTCATGGGTGCCTACGCGTTGATCCAGGCTCTGGATGGCAACGTGTTGGTTCCTGTGCTGTTTTCCGAGGTCGTTGATTTGCACCCGGTCGCCATCATCGTCGCCATCCTAGTGTTCGGTGGGCTGTGGGGTTTCTGGGGGGTTTTTTTCGCCATTCCACTGGCGAACCTTGTTCAGGCGGTGCTCGCGGCTTGGCCCGCGCGGCCTCCAACGGAAGCCCTGCACGGTGTGGAGGAGGGAGAACAAGGTGTCAAGGCGGATGCTTGAGCGGGCTTCGGTGACCGTTTCGTTAGGACCAACGTAGGGTATGGCCTCACCACCTATCGGTTTGAGCCGAGAATCCCAAGGGGCCGTCATACCGGCACGGATTGCCGGTATCCAGACCACAGGGAAGTGGCCCAGACAGCCATCCATGGCGACTGGGTTCCGGCAATCCCTACCGGAACGACGGGTTTGAAGGAACTGATAGGTGGCAAGGGATAGGGGAAACCGTTCCTTGCGATGGCTATGATCGGGTATAAGATGGTAGCTGCACCGTTCCAGCCAGCAGCTGAGCCACCGCGCACGGCTGACCGGGTGGGTATCTGGGTCCCTAAATGAGGATCCTGATCGGGCTCGACAGTCCCCGTGCCTTCGGTGTGCTCGCGCTCGGAGGCCGGAAGGTCGAGGATCCTGATCCGCTAGCGTTCAGAGTACCGAAAGGAGGGCACATGACTATCGAAGAAGGCAAGCAAGCACCCCTTTTTTCCCTGCAAGATGCTCAGGGTCAGCCGGTGACTCTAGAAGATTTCCGTGGCCAGCACGTGATCGTGTATTTCTATCCCAAAGACGATACCCCGGGATGTACCAAAGAGGCTTGTGGTTTCCGGGATCTGTGGTCTGAGATCAGGGACTTGGGTATAGTGGTCTTGGGGATCTCGCCGGACAACAGATCATCGCACCAAAAGTTTGCTACCAAATATCAGCTGCCGTTCACCCTTCTGTGCGATCCGGACAAGGCCGTGATGACCGCTTATGGAGCCTATGGAGAGAAAGTCATGTACGGCAAGAAGACCATGGGCGTCATTCGTTCCACTGTCTGGATAGATCCCGAAGGGAAGGTGCTGAAACACTGGCGGCGGGTGAGCAAGGCCGAAGAGCACCCTGCGCAGGTCCTGGAAACCATCAAAAGGGAAGGGTCGATTTCGCCGACGCTGCGCGATGAGCGCAGCAGTTGAAGTCGAGTTCCAGCACAAGACGAGGGGGAGGTATGCTGCAGAGATGGCAACGTAAGATACAGATGCCGAAAGCTGAGCAGGCATTGCCTGGGCGCTGCGAGAGAGTGGCGGTTCCCTCTACCCATTACGTGAATGCCCATCCCCTTGAACCGCCCTATCCAGATGGTATGGAAATAGCGGTGGTTGGGCTGGGTTGTTTTTGGGGCGCAGAGAAGCACTTCTGGGAGACCCATGGTGTTTATTCCACGGCCGTTGGTTACGCGGGCGGTTATACTCCCAATCCGACTTATGAAGAGGTCTGTACGGGACTGACCGGTCACAACGAGGTCGTTCGGGTCGTTTTTGATCCCGAGGTGCTTCCTTACGATGCACTGCTTAGGGTTTTCTGGGAGGCACACGATCCCACGCAGGGTATGCGGCAGGGAAACGATATCGGGACTCAATATCGTTCAGGAATTTATGTCTACAATCAACGGCAGCTCCAAGCCGCCGAAACCTCTCGGGAAGCCTATCAAAGTGCGTTGCTCCAGGCCGGCTATGGTCCAATCACGACTGAAATTTGTCAGGCGCCAGAATTCTACTTCGCCGAAGCCTATCACCAGCAGTACCTAGCCAAGAATCCCGGCGGCTACTGCGGCTTGGGGGGTACCGGGGTGCGTTGTGTTGAATTGGCCTAAGGTTACCTTTCAAGGTCTCAAGTGTTACTGGCTCGGGCAATCGGGCCGTGTCCATCGTTTCGCCATCGGCTTCTTGCTCCCTGCCCGGTGATGGCGAGCTGTTCCCTCCGTCGTTAGGTCTTTCTGAGATAGACTTCACCGCCCTGTCGCCCTGTCGCGGCAGGGTGGCGGGTTTTTCCTAGGCACCTTGTCTGGCTCCGGGCGCTATGCTGGGGCGGGGCTTGCCTCATCTACCCTGTATGATGACAGGGGGTTCCCGAGAAAGATGAGGCTCCAGGACCGGTGATCGATTGAGATGAGCTACACAGGATTGACCCTAGTTATACTGTGTGATACAAGTACGGTAGCGTAGTGATAGTAAAGTTACAATAAAACGAACGGTCGCCGCGATCATTTAAGGAGAGGTGGAATGGCACAGGGAGTGAGTCATAGTCGAGCCCAGGCCAAGTCAGCGAAACACGGAACCTCACTGCTCGTCGTGGGAATGACCGTATTGGAGGTCGGGCTGGAAGCGCTCTGCGAATTAGTATGGCACCTCCCAACGCGATGGCGAGCCGCTTGTATCGTCATCCAGCACCTCTCAACTGCTCAGCGTGATGTCCTCGTTGACCTGCTCGGCCGGCAAACGAGGCGAAACGTTCGGAAGGTGGAATCTGGCATAACACCTCAAGCCAATACCCTGTACGTAAGTCCGCCCCTCTTCACCGTAGCGCTTCAGAACGGCAAGCTACAGCTTAGGCCGACCGCTGACCAAACCGATCTGACGTTGTCAGCCGTTCAGCGCGTCGATTCATTGGCGGATGAACACGATGAGGACGCCAGCTCCTATCGGGTTCCGACTCGGGAACGCGCACATCGGCATGTCGGTTCACTGATACGTACGGAGCCACGGACGGATCTCCAGGAGGATCTCCAGGAGTGGCCGTTCAAGATAAAGGGAAGCGAGGCGGTAGAGCGCGGGTGTCCGATCAGCCTCGATGAGATCCCCTGTATACCCATTCGCTTGACCGGACATTGGATGCCCAAAGATCGCTCAGACCGGCTTCTGCTCTCGATCTGCTTTACCGTTACCCAAAACCCTCACCAGACCGAGCAGATGGGGTCACCTGGAGCATCGTCGCGGTCGCTGGGGGAACTGCAACGAGAGCTTGCCGTCTCCCACGAGCATCCGCAAACCGTCATCGAGCAGATGCGAGCCTCAACCGAGGAATTTCGGGCCATCCGCCAAGCACTGGAATCCGCGCGCGAGGAACTGAGGTCCACCAACAAAGAACTTGCGACAACACAAGCCAAGTTACAATTGGCTCGAGAGGAACTGTCCACGGTCAATCGAGAGCTTCAGAATCGTTGCGGGGAGTTGGCAACCACTAAGGCCTATCTCGAGCACGTCGAGGCAAGTTTACCCTATCCATTGCTTATCATAGACAAGCAGTTACGCCTATTGATCTGCAATGCCGCCGCCCATCAAGCACTGCAAATCCCATCGAATGCCAAGGGTCAAGTCCTCACCACGTTGATCGCCCACATCGACATTCCTGATTTTCAGGCACGATTACTATCGGCTATTCATGGCGGCCACGAGGTGGAGATACAGTTTAGCCACGGGTGCGACTACTCGATCCGAGTGCGGCCCTATGTGGGTGAGCAGGGCGAAACCCAAGGAGCGGTGATTGCGTTCTGGGACCACACCGAGCTACGGCAGGCACAGCGATGCCTGCAACAGCAGGCGGCGCAGATCGAGCTGCAGGCCAGAGCCCTGGAGGCCATCCGCCAGGGCATCGTCATCACCGATGCGACCCAACCCGAACTGCCCGTCGTCTATGTCAATGCGGCGTTTCAGACACTGACTGGATACTCAGCTGAGGAAGTACTGGGGCGCAATGGCTGTTTTCTACAGGGACCCGCTACGGATCGATCGGCATGGCAGGCCATACGCCAGAGCCAGATCGAAGGGGAAGCCGTTCGGGTCGTGTTGGAAAATTACCGTAAAGACGGTACCCGCTTCTGGCACGACCTCTCGCTCATACCGGTTCGCGATAGTGGCGGAGCAATCTCCCATTTCATCTACATTCAGGACGACATGACCGAACGCCATCGGGCCGAGGAGCGTGTGCGGTTAGCTGAGAATGTATTCGACAGTGCGCGGGAAGGGATCTTGATCACCGATGCGGAGGGCCAGGTGCTGTCCGTCAACAGAGCGTTCACGGCCATCACCGGTTACCCGCAAGAGGAAGTCCTCCATCGCAATCCACGTTTCATGCAATCAGGGCGACACGAACCGTCCTTCTACCGCGACATGTGGATCCAGATCAAGGCTGAGGGCGAGTGGCACGGCGAAATCTGGAATCGACGCCGAGACGGCGGGGTGGTGCCCTTGCTAATGAGCGTCAGTGCAGTGACCGATTCCCAAGGGGCTATCACTCACTTCGTGGCTTTCTACACCGACATTATGCGGCTCAAAGAAGCGGAGCGGCGTCTGGAGATGTTGGCGTATTACGATCCGCTGACCGGTCTTCCGAACCGAACGTTGATCTATGAACGCTTGCACCAGGCGATTAGCCGCGCCGAGCGGGAGAATACCCGTATCGCGATCATGTTTCTGGATTTGGATCGGTTCAAAGTCATCAACGATACGCTCGGCCATGAAGTGGGTGATCAATTGCTTTGTCAGGTCGCTACCCGCATCAAAGACTGCTTGCGGCAAGTGGACACGGTCGCGAGACTGGGCGGAGATGAATTCATCGTTTTGCTGGAAAAGGTCGAACACACCCAGCAGATACACCATATCGTTCAGCGGGTTCTCGAAGCGCTAGTGGTGCCCTACCAGCTCAGTAGTCGCAGGGAGGTGTACAGCGGCGCCAGCATCGGCATCGCGTTCTTTCCCGAGGACGGTGCCGACGTGGACACGCTGCTTCGCAATGCCGACACGGCAATGTACCGCTCTAAATCAGAGGGCCGTAACGGCTACCGCTTTTATGCCTCCACGATGAATGCGTTGCACTTAGAACGTCTGCAGCTCGAGAACGATCTGCGTCGGGCACTGAAACGGGAAGAGTTCGTCGTGCACTATCAGCCTAAGGTGGCACTCGATACAGGCCGCACTTTGGGGCTCGAAGCTCTCATAAGGTGGAATCATCCTGAAAGAGGTGTGCTTCCCCCACGTGATTTCATCGGCTTGGCCGAGGAGACCGGCTTGATACTGGATGTCGAGCGTTGGGTGCTGCATCAGGTCACCCAACAACATCTTGCCTGGCAGGGATCGCCACTGGGCATGCTTTCCATATCCGTCAATTTATCGGCACCTCACCTGGAACCCAATGCCGAGCTGATTCCCACCTTGAGAAGCTTGCTCAGAGCAGGCGGCTCGTCCAAGAAAAGCTGGTTAGAGCTGGAGTTGCTTGAGAGCAGCATGATGCCTTGCAACAGCGAGGTCCCCAAAGCACTCTGGTCGATCCGGGAACTGGGAGTGCGGGTCGCCATCGATGATTTTGGTACCGGCTATTCTAATCTTGCCTACATAAAGCATTTGCCGATCGATATTCTGAAAATCGATCAGTCTTTTGTCCGAGACATCGCCAATGATCCCAATGACGCCGCCATCGTCGACGCCGTCACGGCATTAACTCGCTCTCTGAAGATCACCGCCGTTGCTGAAGGTATCGAAACAGAACGTCAGGTGGCCTTTCTGCGCGAACACGGATGCCTAGAGGGGCAGGGTTACCATTTTTCGCGGCCTATGCATGCCAACGACCTCGCTCTGTGGCAGGAGGCTCGCTCTAGCATCATTTGCCGCAACCCCTATTGAGCCTTTTTCTCCCCCCTATCGTGTAAATCACGATAGGGCTCTCAGAGGTTGTGCAGAAACCTGCTACACAACCCCGATAGCGACGTTGGGCGGTGCTCGCTCCTCGCCTATCGATCTGATATGTCTCGTCGCTGCCCCGTTCGCCTTGCTTTGCCGGCGCTCGTGACATTTTTACAACAGTTTCTTAGGGGGATGTCGATCTAAAGCCCAGAAGTGAGGAGACGGCTTGTCCTAAGAGGTAAGTGTATCTAATTGACAACTGTCATTTCGCTTAATATCACGGAAAATAGGTTTCCGATTTAAGCCGAGTCATTGAGTGTGATTGCCGGGTTTCCTGAGAGGTTGTGAAAAAACCTGCTACACGACCCGATAGCGGCGTTGGGCGGTGCTCGCTCCTCGCCTATCGATCTGGTATGTCTCTCGGCTTGGGGCCGTCCGCCTTGCTCTCGGGTCGCTCGCGACGGTTTTTTCACAACCTCTGAGTTCTCGGCCTATTGGCTGCCGTCCTTTGAACGCGATCGGTCGCTTCTCGAGCGCTGGCTGATGCCGCCAGTCAATATTGGCACGATGCAATAGATCGTACACGGTGCTCAGCCCGCAACGTACTCCAAAGCGGGTGGCCAACAGCTGCCGGACGTCTTCGGCACACACCCTTCTCCTGCCGCTTTGTGCCTGCAGTTCAAGGATTGCTTTAGCCAACGAAGATTCCATCTCTAGGGGGAGTTTACGCTTGGCGCCCCGGCCTGGCTGTTCGTGCACTGCCTCTAAACCGCCCTCTGCTAAGCGCTGCACCCAAGCGTGCACCGACTTAGCATGCACCTTCAGCATGCGAGCGATTTCTTCGTAGCTTCGGCCCTCTTGGACATGTGCCAGGCCAAGGAAACGCAACCGCGTGCGGGGGTGGCTTTCGATGCGCGCCAAACGCGCAAAATCGTGCTCGTAGATCGCCTCGGGCAGTAAAGCTTGCCGTCCCATCACCACTTCTCCTAACTCACTTCATGCTGTATCCGCAGCACCACGCAAGGAGTGTTATTTTACAGGATACCAAACATCGATGGAATTATGCAACACCGGTGGTTGTATTTATCGTGCTAACGTTGTATATTGTCCACACCTACTGTTTCACTAGAATTGTGGCCTGCATCCCATGATCCCAATCTCAGCGGAGCGCGCTTCGCGAGGAGACGATGCGCTTGGCAGGCTGGAGGTCGCAAGACCGTTGATGAGGACCGGCTAACGTATATCGATTGTGACTGACTTATGATGGGAATGAATATCTACGACACGCGGTCACCGTCTGAGTGCGGCCACAGCAAGCTTTCGACCGACACCAAGTTTTGGTTATTCCTGGCACCGTTCTTTTTCGCCTCATTGGCCGGTTGGAGTTATCTCTTGTGGTGGTTTTCAGGACAGGCGCCCGTGTTCTTGACGCGCGTTATTAAGCTTTTGTATTTTTTCGTGTGAACGAAGAGTGACGCTCGTGCCGCTCGGAGGTTGTGAAAAAACCGTGGGGAGCGGCCCGAGAGCAAGGCGGACGGCCCCAAGCCGAGAGATATATAGTGCTCCTAAGACATTCGTGGTAGCGATCCCAGCTAATGTTCAAGTCGGCCCGTCTTGCTAGTCCACAAATCAGGTAGGCACGCTATATCATCTGAAAGCCACTCAGCGCCACGTGCGGTCGTGAAATCAATCGGCACTATCGCCCTCATAGTGGGGCTCTTGGCAAGCACACTCGTTCAGGCGGATACACCTCAACATTGGAAACAGTCGGGGCGTGTCCACTCAGAGCCACAGCTCCTCTTTGCCCAGCAGTCACGGTTCGTAGATGGCGATACTGCCGCAGCGCTGGTCCGTTCTGCGACGGGGGGAAGGGTGTTAGGGATCCGGTCTAGCACTTCCAGTGGGCGCAACGTGTATCAGGTCAAAGTGCTGGTCGAGGGAGGGCATGTACGGATCGTGCGGGTCGATGCGCAGACCGGCCAATTGCTGGACTGAGAGGTTGTGAAAAAA
>CAZUZO010000008.1:0-39569 GCA_964624765.1 uncultured Thiotrichales bacterium | reverse complement strand
CTGGGGATCGGCACAGGCGCGCACCCCGTTGTCGAGGGCCGTGAAGGCGATGCCGAGGTTGGAGCCGCCGATCGAGGCCCTGTGCATCGCCCCCTACGGCATCGAGGAGGGCAGCGAGGTGGAGCTGTGGCGCCAGGTGAGGTTTGATGTGCGCGGGGAGGGCGCTTAGAGGTCCGGATGCTGGAGCGTAAGACTTGAGTCGCCTGTAACGTGACAGGCAGCATCAGTCAGGCCAATACGCCGCGTCTAGCGCTTGTTCGAGCGTGAACGGGCAGTGCTCGAGAAAGGTGCGATCGGGCAAGTTCGTCTCCGCAACTGCTTGGTCTACAGCACTGGGATACGCCTCAGCAAGAGCCTCGGGCAGTGTAGGCTGTAAGCTCGGGTTCTCTTGCAAGAGCTTATTGATGCGCCTACGTTGCTCACGTATAGTGGCGCGCCAGCTATTGATATAGCGTTCCCGCTGTTCTTTCTGCGCGGTCCACTTCAACAGGTGGGCCAGAAGCACGGCAAGGCGGCTGCTCAGTGCGCGCTTCTGACTCTTACCCATGCTCTCCAGTTCCTCCGCGAGGTTCTCGGCGTCGATCTCCGCAAGCCGTCCGGTGCGCAGCAACTCGGCGTTCTTCATTGCCCAAGCGTAAAAATCCTGGTCGTAGGTTTCGGCAAGCCTGGTTGTGCTCATAGTGTCCTCGGTAGACCGCTCCCGCTCTTACATACGCTGACCGTCGCCCAAATCCTGTAGGCACGCTCGTGAGATTGTTCCGTTTGCGGGGGAGCCGTGCAGGTCTTCTGTCTCGTCTAGCATACGGTGACCAATAAAAGCATTGTGGCGCAGGGCGGGTACTAGGGCAACCCCGCGCTAGCCATAGGGTGCCACTATCGTGCCGGTTTAAAGTGCGCCGCAGCCCGCGTAGGGCGAAACGCCGAAGGTGGTTCCGCCGAATGAATGAGAGGTGATAAGGTGCACTGATGCCAGATTACCGCCGTCACCGTATGCTGGGAGGCACTTTCTTTTTCACCATCAACCTCTAAGAGCGCCGGGCCGACTTGCTGGTGCGGCCTATCGAACCGTTGCGGGAAGCGGTGAAGTGTACACGAGCCGAGCGACCATTCCCTATCGACGCCGGGGTCGTACTTCCCGATCACATGCATTGTATGATGACCCTCCCACCGGGCGATGATGACTTTTCCAATCGCATTAAAGCAATCAAAATTCGTTTTGTGCAGGTGCTGGCGCTAACCGAGCGGCGTTCATCGGTACGAATGGCCAAGGGTGAGCGTGGCATCTGGCAACGCCGTTTTTGGGAGCATGCCATCCGGGACGAAAGAGACTATGCGCGCCCTATGGATTACGTCCACTTCAACCTGGTCAAACATCACGACGTGTCGATGGTAGCGCAATGGCCCTATTCAACATTTCATCGGTGGGTGAAGGCAGTCGCCTATCCACACGAGTGGGGCGGCGAGGGTGCGTTGAACATCGAGTTACAGCAATAGCAGATTCTCAAAAGGCCGATGTTGCTTCCAGCGATAGGTCTCGAAGTCTCGCTGATCCGTTGAAAGAATGCGTCCGTGGCCCAGATGCTCAGCAAGGATGACCAACGACGCATCGGCCAGGTCCATTGGCAGTGTGGTGTATTTCTCCATCAACTCTAAAATACGACGGATATGGTGTTGATCGACATCAAATACCTTGAATCCGCCATCCCGATACCCTTCGATAAAACCTCGTTGTGCAGTGTCTCCGAGCCGGTGAAGTAGCAGGTGGCATGTTTCTGTCATGACTGGCCAGGTCGTTACCAGGGGTTCATCGATAGCCTCAAGGCAATCGTAAGCACGCCGGTGATGTTTGTCTCTGCGGTTAGCCAAGGCGAGCCAGAAACCCGTGTCAGAAATGATCATGTTTGGCCGCCGCGATTTCCCTGAAAGCCTCCTTATAGCGCGCTGAGATCTCATCAGGACCTTCGCAACAGCCGATAAAGCCAGACCGCTTCCAGATGTTTACTGGCTTCACCTGTTGGCTCTGAAGCTCACTATAGTAAAGATCGATGGCCCGTTTAACTACCTCCGAGACGCTGCTTTCCGTCGCCTTCATCAGGTACGAGAGCTTGCCAGCGTGTTCATCGTCGAGACGTGCGTTAATTCTCATGCGAGGCCCTTTACGGTTTTGTCATACAATCGTATGACACATGTTTTCTCAGGTCAATGGCCCTATTCGACATTTCATCGGTGGGTGAAACAGGTGCCTATCCACACGAGTGGTGCGGCGAGGGTGCGTTGGATGTTGCCGCCGGTGAGCGTGGACGATAATCAGGTCACGTGTCATTCGGCGGAACACCCCTGCGGGGCTTCCGCCCCAGGGCTGTTCAACGCTGACAAATAGGTGCAAGATTGAGCGCAAAACGGATGTAAAGGACTACGTTCATGATGCAGCTCAAGAGTCACCTGGCAAGCATTCCTGATCCTCGACGCCCTCAAGGCAAGTTGTACGATCTCAGTCATCTTCTGTTGTTCAGTATCTTAGCGATACTCTCCGGGGCGACCTCCTACCGGAAGATTCAGCGCTTCATTCAGGCCCACCATATTCGACTGAACGCGCTCTGTGGGCTGCATTGGAGAAGGGCTCCCGCGCATACTTCGGTTCGCTACGCACTGCAGGGTTTGGATGCCGCCGAGGTCGAGAAGGCTCTCGAATTCGGAGTGCGGCTCCCTGAGGTCAATACCAACCGACGCTGTGGGTCGACCGTGCAGGTGAACTGGGCGATGGCCCCCTCGGTGGCGCTGCCTCGCACCGCCGATTCAATGTGGCTGGCAACGGTCTCCAGATCCGACAGGTCAGACGCCGCAAACGAGACGGTTCGCTGTTGACCGTCTACCGCAAGCGCTAAGGTGTGATCCTGAAGAGCGGCGAGGTTCACCGTCTCGGCGATCGGCCCGCTTGTGCTCGTGCCCAGCAGATAAGGCGTCACATCCCCGATGGACATCACATGAATCAGTTGAGAAACGCCATTGACCCTATGCGCCACGAAATTACTATCGCTGCTAGAGAAGCTGAGATCGGTGAACCGTTCCAGGGCCTGAAACGCACGACCTTGTCCTCTACCGATGTCTAGTAAAAATCCGGGTGGTGTCGAAACGAACCGCACGGTGAGGCCGGCGCCCCATGTGCCGGGGTTGGCAGCAGTCAGCTTGAGAAGCTCTGGATTGGTCTCGCCGGAGTCGCTGGTTTCGCCCGCATCCCGCGCAGGCGGAGGAATCGCCACTGAGGCAGACCTCGCCTCGGGGGCCAGCCGCACCACATAGGCGGTGGTTCCACCATTCAAGAAAAACGCATTGACCGCGTGCCCCATCGCATCACCGAGTGGCGGATCGGTGTTCGGGGCATCGGCAGATGACTCCGGTTGAATCCCACCAAAGATATCGTCGTAGTCCTGCCGCCGGGAGATGAAGGTCGGTTCGGCGAGCGGGCCGCGAATCGTGAAACCCACAAAGGCGGCCGTGGCGGTGCCCACCGCTTCGATCGGCCGCGCGCCGCTCGGCACCTCCTGGACATAAACACCGGGGTGTAGGAATGTCGGCATCAAAACTCTCCTCTGCTCTTGACCCTGCCCACCGCGTTTTCAAGCAAAACGGTTGGGAGCTGTGGCAAACCACGGGGCAGCGCTGCGGCCGTGGTCTACAGGGGCAAGCGCAAGCGACGTACCAAGCCGCTAAGTCGGTGAGTTGTCCGGCGAATTCACAAGCTGATCAGTTGGTTAAATGAGAGTCGGGGCAGAAAAAAAGGCCGGGAGGCGGAGACGCCCTGCCGAATATGAAGGATCCACCTCATGTGCAGAAGGCATAGGGTAAAAAGGATAGCCGAATGCGATCGACTCAATCGACTCTGGTCCGCTTCAAGCTCACAGCATTAAGGGAGGCTTGCGGATGCCGAGCTTGCGCATGCGGTTGCGCAATGTGCTCGGATGCAGCCCGAGCACGGCGGCCGCGCCTCGGTCACCCTCGATCACCCAATCGGTTTCCTTGAGCACCTGCAGCATGTAGCTCCGTTCGACCTCTTCCAAGGTGCCACTCAATGACGGCGGGTTCACCAACGATCGGGTCTGGAGCGGTTGCTCGATCTCCAGCACCGGCGCTTGGGTGAGGATGGCGGCGTGTTCCAGGACATTTTGCAGCTCTCGAATATTGCCTGGCCAGTGATAGCGCATGAGTTGATCCAGGGAGGCTTGACTGACACCGGACAGCGGCTTACCGAGCTTTCGGGAGAGCCTGCCGAGAAAGAAGCGCACCACTAGAGGGATGTCCTCCCGTCGCTCTCGAAGCGCGGGAACCAACAGCGGAAACACCGCTAATCGATAGAAAAGGTCAGTGCGAAAGGTGCCCTGCTCGACCTCGACCGCAAGATCGCGATTGGTGGCCGCGATGACCCGTACGTCCACCTGCGTGGTGCGGGTTCCTCCTACCCGTTCGAATTCCTGCTCCTGCAGCACGCGCAGCAGCTTCGCCTGCGCTTCGAGCGGCAACTCGCCCACCTCGTCGAGAAAGATCGATCCTTTGTGCGCGAGCTCGAAGCGCCCTTTTCGGCTCTGGGTGGCGCCGGTAAAGGCTCCCCGCTCGTGACCAAAGAGCTCGCTCTCGATGAGTTCGCGGGGAAGCGCGGCACAGTTGACCTTGACCAGAGGGCGTTCCCGCCGTGTGCTGCGGTGATGCAAGGCGCGGGCGACGAGCTCCTTGCCGGTACCGGTCTCGCCCTGAATGAGCACCGTTGTGTCGGTCGGGGCAACCAGCTCGACCTTGTGAAACAGCTCCTTTAACGCCCTGCACTCGCCAATGATCGTCTCGAAATTGTGATCGGCCTTGATTTCTTCGTGCAAGTAGCCCACCGTCGCCTGGGCATGGCGGTAAGCTTCGAGTGCTTCCTGAAGCCTGGCATTGCGTTCGCTGAGTTGCCGTTGAAGCCGCTGGATACCCAGATGAGTGCGCACCCGGGCGAGCACCTCTTCATGCTGAAAAGGCTTGGTGACATAATCCACGCCGCCGACCGCAAAGGCGCGAACCTTGTCCTGGGTTTCGGACAAGGCGGTCATGAAAATGACGGGTATCTGTTCGGTCTTCGTCGACTCCTTCAGACGTTGGCAGGTCTCATACCCGTCTAGGCCGGGCATGCGGATATCGAGCAAGATGATATCCGGACGCGCGCGTTCGGCTTGCTCCACGGCGCTCGCGCCGTCTTGCGCCACCAACACGCGAAAGCCCGCCCCATTCAGGCATTCGGACAAGACCCCGAGGTTGGTCGGCGTATCGTCGACGATCATCACGGTCCCGTCTCGAGCTTGATCCATAGTCTACCCTGCGTCCTCGCGCCCGAGAAAGCGCCGAATGCGGTTGACTTGAAACGAGCGCGCGAGCTGCAGCAAATGCCTGACGAAAGGCTTGAGTGCGCCGTCCCCGCGTTCCAGGTCCTCGGCTGTCGCCATGAGCCCATGGAGATCCCCGATGGCTGCCAACCGCTTCAGTTCGTCGAGCGCCCCGTTCGTCGGCCAGGGCATGGCTGCGTCCAGGGTCTGCTGGTCATGCGGCCAAGACGGCATCAGTTCCGGCGAGCGGCGTGTCCACACGAGCCCCAGGTGACGTTGCAGGCACTTGAGCAACGCTTCCAGCTGCACCGGCTTGGAAAGAAAGTCATCGCAGCCCACCGCCAGACTGTCGGTGCGATTGTGCTCAAAGGCGCTTGCCGATATGGCCACGATGATGAGCCTTTCCTGTCCCGGAACGCGCCGTAAGCGGCGCGTCGCTTCAAAGCCGTCGAGCACCGGCATGACGAGATCCATCAACACCAAACGCGGACGAACAGCCGCAACCGTATCGAGGGCTTCCAGTCCGTTCACCGCCTCAGTGATGGCAAACCCCATAGGTGACAACATCGCCCGCAGCACACCTCGGTTAGCCGGATTGTCGTCGACCACCAGCACCGGGATACGCGGCCCCTCGTAGCCGACGATCCCTTCATAAGCGCTGCTGACCGGAAGCTTCAGCTGAGAGGACAAGGGTAGCTCGAGCTCCAATACAAACTGGCTGCCCTCACCGGGGCGACTGGTCAAGCTGAGCTTTCCGCCCATCGCCTCGGTCAGCTGTTTGCTGATGGCCAAGCCCAGACCCGTGCCTTCGGTTGCACCATCGCTGTGTTGAATCTGCCGAAAAGGCAGGAAAATCTCCTCAACCCGATCCGAGGCAATCCCCGGACCGGTATCCTCCACCTCGAAGCGCATCCGCTTGTGATGAAGCCCGACCCGAAACTGAACTTGTCCTGCATCGGTGAATTTCACTGCATTACCGAGGAGATTGATCAGGATCTGACGAATGCGGTTTTCAGCACCGCGCACCACCGGGGGCAAATCACCCAGCGGCTGGTAGAGAAAATCCAGCCCTTTTTGCTCTGCGCGCACGCGAATGGTCTTGGCGATGCCTTGCAGAAATCCGGGAAAATCGAAGTCATCGACGACAAGCTCAAATTTACGTGCTTCGATTTTCGAGAGATCCAAGAGGTCGTTGATGAGGGTGAGCAGGTTCTCGCCGCAATGGTGAATCGTCATCACGGCGTCGCGTTGCTCCCCGGGCAGGTTCTCCGCCCGCATCAGAATTTGTGCGTAGCCCAAGATCCCATTGAGCGGGGTGCGCAGCTCATGACTCATATTGGCCAGAAACTCGCTCTTGGCCTTGTTCGCCTTCTCCGCTGCCTCCTTTGCCGCCAGCAGCTCGATGGCCACCCGTTCCCGCTCCACCTCGGCGCGGGCCCTCTCGGCGATCAGCTTAAAGAAGGAAAGATCAAGGGGCGCCACCGGCATCGGCTTGTCATCGATGACCGCCAAATGGCCGAGCATCGCACCGCCCAGAGCACGCAAGGGCAAGCCAAGATAACTCACCGCTTCGAGTGCCGCCAGATCGTGGTTGCCCGGGAACTGATTCCGCACGTTCTGGGGATAATGCACCATGTTACCGGCCAACACCTGCTGACAGGCGGTATTGGCAAGCTCATACTCGACCCCCTCCAGAAACTGGCCATTGGCCCAAAATGCGCGGGCGCGAATGCGCGTTGCGCCCACCAGCTCGGAAACGAAGGCGTAGCGTACACCCAACGCGGTAGCAAGGCTCTTGACCAAGGCACGCAGAAAACCCGTACCGGTCACCGCGCTGGTCGCCTCGACGATCGTGCGCCAGGCTCTCTCCATACGCCGGCCTTGGCTGGCATCGCGCACGATGGCCACCAAGCACGGCCGATCGTCGAGCTTGAGCATGGCCCCCGAGAATTCTGCAGGAATCCTTACGCCGTTCTTGGCCACGCAGCTCAGCTGATCGGTCCAACCCGAGCCGGGGCTACACTCGGAGCGCACAAAGGCGAGCAATTGCGGCATTTCGTCGGGTTGCACGGCGGAGAGCGGGGTTCCCAACAATTCCTGGTGGGAATACCCGAGGAGGCGGCACGCCTTGGCGTTTGCATCGACAATCCGATCCCCCTCGGGGTCGATCAAAAACATCGCCTCATTGGCGTGTTGAAAGATAGCGGCGTAACAATCACTCACAGTCTCTATCCGTTCGACACCCTATCGGCCTGCCTCTCCACCGCCTCCCCCTGGTGTAGTGGGGAACGGCGAACCACGCTGGCACCTCGGGACCCCTAAGATGCTGGCTGCAGAGTTCCAGGGAAAAAATATAATGAGCTGTCGAAACGATGGCCACCGCCCGTAAAGATTACCTCAAGCTGTCATAGGATCAAGTGAAGATACGCGGCCTCTAAAGCCAAGTGAGCCATCAGCGAGTTAGCCATTTTCCCCTTGGTCTGAGAAACTGGACCGCTTCCCATGAATCGATTCCGGGTAGCTCGATCTTGCGGGCTGTATTCCCATTGCTTAGCCTGTAGAGCGTAACTTCGGAAATCGCACTCATCGTGTGAGAGGTCTTGAATCAATGCGAGGACATCATGAAGGTCGCGCTGACAGGGGACGGCGCGCTGTTGCCCTTCGCCAGGCCCCAAAGCACTACCTGAAAGCGCGCTGCAAAGATCAAAAAATTACAAGAGACTAACGGTTCGCGAGCCGACGGCCTCTGCCAGCAGGGTTCGCGTCGATAAGGAGTTGCACTGTGTTGTTGGCCAGTTTTCTCCGTTCCGGACTGCTGTTGTCAACGCTACTGTTGTTATCGTTGGCAACCGTTGGCTGTGCGTACAAGGATCGAGTGGCGCCCCTGGCTTTGCCAGACCCTACAACCGGAGCGGTGGTCATCGACGGGGTTTGGGTGAGCGCCCTATCCTTCGTCGATGCCGAGCAGGCTCGCCAGGCGTTTGGTTTCGATGCCCGTCGGGCCGGCCTGCTGCCGGTTCAGCTCACCTTCCAAAATGACGGCAGCGAGCAAGTTCTGGTCAATACCAGCCAGACCTTTTTACTGGACGGAAAAAACCGCGCTTGGCCGGTCCTTTCCTTGGAGCGTGCCCACAACCGAGCGCGGGGGTATGTCGAGGTAGGGGAAACGGTCAGGGAAACCGGTAAGCCCGCGCTGTTGCTGGGTGCAGCCGGGGCCGTCGTGGGAGCGGCCTTCGGGTTGGTTACCGGCGAGAACGTAGGGTCTGCCGCCGGCAAGGGCGCGGCCATCGGGGCCGCCTCCGGGGTCCTGCTGGGTGGGACCAAAGGGTATGTCGACACCGGCACCAAGATCCGCCGCGACTTAGCGGAAAAGAGCCTGAGCAGCGGCCCCATCCTGCCTAACCAGATCGGCTACGGGGTGCTGTTTTTCCCCGGCTGGCCGGGACAGGAAGCCGACAGCGCCGAAGAGCTGCGCTTGTCGCTGAAAATCGGCGACCAACCGCACATCATACGGTTGCCGCTGCACTGAGAGGTGGTGAAAAAACCGTCGCAAACGGCCCGATAGCAAGGCGGACGGCGCGCAGCGACGAGACACATCAGATAGATAGGCGAGGAGCGAGCACCGCCCAACGCCGCTATCGGGTAGCGCAGCAGGTTTTTTTACAAGCTCTGAGCTTTTCCAACTGGAAAGACACCTAATACCAATCCGATAATCCTCTAGCGCTTTGGATATTCTGACCCACGGACTGCTGGGCGGCAGCCTGGCCCAGAGCATTGCTCGTCGTCGCGCACTGCCCGCAGCGGCACTGGCCGGCTTCGCAGGCGGCATCCTGGCCGATGTCGACATCCTGGTCCGCTCGGCAGAGGATCCACTGCTGAATCTGGCATTCCACCGTGCCCTCACCCACTGGCTGATTTTCATCCCCGTCGGCGGGTTGATCGCGGCGCTACTGGTATGGCCGCTGTTACGCCGGGCGCTGCCATTCGCGCGTATTTACCTGTTCACCTTCCTGGGCTACGCGACCCACGCGTTACTGGATGCCGGTACCAGTTACGGCACGCATCTGCTCGGGCCCTTCAGCGATGCCCGCATTGCCTGGAACGTGGTCTCGGTGGTCGATCCGGTGGTGACCGTGCTGCTGCTGGGGGGATTCGGTCTCGCCCTGTGGCGGCGCAGCCCGTGGCCGGCGCGTGTCGGGCTGTTGCTGGCACTGAGCTACTTCTTGCTAGGGTGGGAGCAACGGCAGCGAGCGACTGAACAGGTTGAGCAACTGGCAGCGGCACGCGGCCATGTCATCGAGCGGATCGAGGTCAAGCCGACACTGGGCAACATCGTTCTCTGGCGGTCCATCTATCAGAGCGACGGCCACTACCATGTGGCAGCCGTTCGGGTTGGGCGTGAACTGCAGGTCTACCCGGGCGGTTCGCTGCCAGCGCTAGACCTGACCGAGGCGGTCCCGGCACTGCCAAGGGATTCGGTCCTGTACAGAGATATCCTGCGCTTCGAGCACTTCTCCGATGGCTATCTGGTCTGGCATCCGGAACATTCGGGCATCATCGGCGATCTGCGCTACAGCATGCAGCCGGATGGGCTGTCGCCGCTGTGGGGTATCGAGATCGACACGGACCGACCCCAGCGCCATGCGCCCCTACACCATTTCCGCAGCATGGACTCCAAATTGCGCCAACGCTTCCTCCAGCTACTGGGCGGGACCGAATAGGCCTTGACAGAAGGCAAACTTGGCTCGCAAAGTGACGTTGGGGCTCGAGGCATTGATAGACTGAGAGGTTGTGAAAAAACCGTCACGAGCGGCCCGAGAGCCAGGCGGACGGAGCGAAGCCGAGAGACATATCAGATAGATAGGCGAGGAGCGAGCACCGCCCAACGCCGCTATCGGGTTGCGTAGCAGGGTTTTTCACAACCTCTGATGCCGGCGGCTTTTGCTAAGCTACGCACAGAGGTGCTTAAGGGACTGTGCGCGTTTCGTGTGGCCCCTGAAGGGCCTGTTGCTTGCATGGCGCATGAAAGAAAGGGTTCTGGAGAATCAACAGCATGGACAGAGCAGTCTTGGTCACGGGGGGAGCAGGCTATATCGGCAGCCACGTGGCTCGCCATCTGGGTGAAAGCGGTTACTCGGTGGTGGTGTTAGACAACCTCTCGAAGGGATTTCGGAAGGCAGTGCTGTACGGCGAGCTCGTGGTCGGAGATGTGGGCGACCCGCACCTGGTGCAGCGCTTGCTCAGGGAGTATTCCATCAAGTCAGTGCTGCATTTTGCAGCACTCACGGTGGTTCCTGAATCGGTTACCAACCCCCTTCTCTACTATGCCAACAATACCTGTAACACGCGGAATCTTCTGGCATGCTGTCAGAACGCCGGTGTCGAGCATTTTGTCTTCTCCTCCACCGCCGCTGTCTACGGTCTTCCTTCGGGAGGGTTCGCCAGCGAGGATGCCGCGACGCTACCCATCAATCCCTACGGCACTTCCAAGCTCATGAGTGAGTGGATGTTGCGCGACCTTGCTGCGGCGACGCCGCTGCGGCACATCACACTGCGCTACTTCAATGTGGCCGGTTGCGATCCCCAGGCACGCATAGGTCAGTCCACGCCGAATGCCACCCTTCTGATCAAAGTGGCCTGCGAGGCAGCCGTTGGCAAGCGGCAGTCGATTTGCATTTTTGGTACGGATTATTCCACTCCCGATGGCACCGGTGTGCGGGACTACATACATGTCGAAGATCTCGCCGATGCCCACGTCAAGGCGCTTCGGTACCTCGAGGAAGGGGGCAAGTCGACCACATTAAATTGTGGTTATGGCCATGGATACAGCGTGCGGGAAGTCCTAAGCGCCGTGGAGCGGATCAGTGGCGCGCCTCTGCCTATCCAAGAAGAGAAGCGCCGTCCTGGTGATCCTCCGATGTTGATAGCCAACGCCCAGCGCATTCGGGACATCCTTGGATGGCAACCGCACTATGATGATCTCGACTTCATCGTTCGCACCGCGCTGGCCTGGGAAAGAAAGCTCTTGGCCCAGCGTTGAACACAGCGCCCTGACACCGACCGAGCACCGCTTACTCCATGAGCTCGTGCAGCACCAGCCGGCCGGTCACCAAGCCCTGCTGCTCCATACGTTGAAGGCTTACGACGTTGGCCTGCACGCCCCATTCGGTCTGTAGTTCTTGCAGCCAACGGACCAGGTCATCGAAGTCGACCTCCTTGAGCCAAACCTTGACGGCGTGTTCCCCCTCCGGCTCCAAACGATTGAGGCCGTCCGCTATAAATTGCCGTGCTGTCCGGTCGACCAACGTGAGCAACGATTCGTCTTCGCGCTTTTGCAGCGTCGGGAGATCCTCACCGCGCAGCCGTCGTGCCTCGTTGGCCGCTTGCTGCATCCACACCAGCGCTGCACTTTGCTCTTTTAACCGAGCTCGCAGCCTATCTTGCTCAGCGTTCATCGGTTGCCAGAAAAACCAATAAAACGAAAAACCGACGAGAGCCAGGGTAGCCAGCGCCAGCGCCGATCGCTCGCGGGAGGACAGTTTCTCCAGCCACGTCCTCATGATGAGGAACGCTCGATGCGGATGCGAGTGCGTACCGCCTCATCGGCAGCGGCGGCCGAGAGCACTTCCAGGCTGAGCCGAGGTTGTGAACGCAGCGAGCGCTGAAGCTCATCCAGTGCCTGCACGTCTGGCACGATCAGCTCCAGCTCGAGACGGCGATCCTGATAATCCAGACGCTCTAGCCGTAGTCCATCGAGCCGCGCGAGGGGCGCTCCGCTCTCCAACAGCAAGGCCAGAAAGTCGCCGCGTGCACCGCTTTGCCGCGTGCGCAACGTGGTTAATTGCTGCTCCATCTGCACCAAGGGATCGACGGTGCGTCCGATTTCCGGGAAGGTGTCCCGAAACAGGGAGGCCATACGCGTGCTGAAATCCTCGGTGGCTGCTCGCAGCCTTGCGCGCTCATTGATCGCGTTGGTTGCCGAGACGGCCACGATCAGCACCCCCAGAGCGGCGCTCAGTCGCCACGACACCCAACGGTTCTTGACGCGAGCGCGGGGGGCATAAGCCCCTTGCAAGAGATTAAGGTCTAGGGCCAGGGGCTGGGATGCCAACACTTGGGCGAGGGCATCCCTTTCGATAGTTTGATAAACGACCGCCGGGGACGTTGCGCTAAGACCGTTAGCCAGCAGCTGCTCGACTTCGATTTCGGTGCCGCGGTAGACACGAACCTCGGTGGGTGGGTGTGCCTTCGCTTCCACCAGCGCCGCACTGAGACAGGTAGGCAAGGCCGACAACTCGACGCCAAAACCAGAACGCTCGCCGGTACGAACCAGCGCCAGCTTGTCATCGATGAGAATCGACCACGTATCCGCCAACCAAGGGATGGCCAGCACCTCCGGAACCAACGCCCTGGGTTCGACGCCCAGTGATCGCAAACGCTGCAACCAAGCCTCCAAGGTGCTGCGCGCCACGACGCCAACCGCGATGCCTTGCGGTTCCACAGCAAAGGCAAAATGCAAGGTCTCCACGTCCTCGGCGAGGTCGTCCTCTAAGGCATAGGGGACGGCTCTGGCAAGGTGCGCGAGACGGGTTTTGGGTAGCTGAACCCGGGTCAGCAGGATTTCGGTATTGGGCACCAGCACGTGTATGGCCTTTCCATCAGCCAATGCTAGCAAGTCGGCTTCCGTTAGGGGCTCCGATACACCTGCAGTCTTCGCCCGTTCTGGCCGAATCACAGTATACGTGAGGGCATCGGGGGCGCCGTGAAGACGAATCAATACCGCGGGGCCCATATTCAGTCCGCCGTCTCGCTACGCAGGATCACTTGAGGCAGACCTGTGGTCGGGCGCCAGAGGAGGCTCGTCAAGTGCACCCGTGCGCGCCCGATACGCACTTCAGCCTGGGTTTGGAAATAATCGCTCGCCACCCCGAGCCCCAGTGGATTGGCGTGTCGTCCGAGTAAAGAAACCTGCGCAAGAAACCCTTCAACCCTGGCAAAGCCTGTCTTGCCTCGTGCGCCAATCAGTGACTGGGCCTCGCTCTCCCTCAGACCGGGCACGAGACTCATCAGAACCGGCGCCGGCGCGGTGTTCACATTCACCGCTGTAGCAGCCGGCAAAGCGGCTACGTAGGGGGCTAAGGCCCGGTAGATCTCCTGCGTGACGCCTTCCACTAGCCGAAGCTCGCTCACTTGGACCATCTTAGCCTTGGTCACCGGTTCTAAGGGTGGCTTGCTCCGCGAGGCTTCGCTCGCGCGGTCTTTCGGGCTCGTCGTATCGCCATCAGTATTCAGCCAATGCACCAGGGCATCGGCAATGGGCAGTGGAGCACCGATGATGCCGAGCAGACTCTGAAATCGCTCCTTGGCGATGACACCGGTCTCCCCTGCCTCGACCAAGTTGTTCAAATTCAAACGTCCCTGCATATCCTCGATATAACCCGACACTACCGCCGCATCAGCCGCCACGGGTTCCAGCCGGGTGGCCCACGGTTCATGCACATGATCGATTTCGCTGCGTGTCCGATCGGCGGCCAGCAATCCGGCGGCCCAAGATTCGACGCCCAGCCCATACTGGTAGGCTTGCTCGCTGTTGAACAGGTTTTCTGTACGCGCGAAATCGATCTGCTGCTGGGAAATGAGAGCCGCCGCCGCCGTGGTCGCCAGTGCGACCACCAGTAGCGCCGTCACCAACGCCACGCCGTCCTCGGCTGGCGGAGGCCCACCGGCTGGCCACCGAGCCATGTTGGCCACCCTTTTCCTCGGCGGCCGCTCGGCCCACTCACTCGGACCATTCACTGTCTTGAACGGTCCCTGCGGGCAAGCAGAAAAGGCGCGTCAGCTCTTCCCAACCTTCGAGGGTTAATGCCAGCTCGACGGCCCTCGGCAACCGTGGGTCAGTGGTTGCCTCGGGTGGCCATGCGCTGTGCCATTGGCCGCGTTGGTCCAGGAATCTCAAGCGCATCGCCTGCACATCTTGAAGAACGACTAGCTCCATCCCGTTGGCGTTCGCCGCACGGTCTAGTGCGTCCCAAGCGCTGCGGCGCAACACCCCGTCCTGCCAGCGGTAGGTCACTCGTTGCAGCGTGCTACGTTTCATTCCCCGTGGGTTAGACCATCCGGCGCGCGTCAGGGTTAGCAACTCGTCACTGTCATAGTTTCCGCCAAACGCGGGTAGTAGCGCTTCAGCCTCGTCGCGGACAGCCCGCAGGACTGCCTGCTCGATGTCTCGGCGCAGGAGAGAAAACGCGGTTTGAAGCTGGCTGAGCGACTGCAGACGTGCGTCCAGCAGCTGTTTGGATTCAAGTACCGTGCGCAGGCCTCCATAGGCCACGGCGGCCATCACGGCGAGTATGCTGATAGCGATGAGCAACTCCAATAAGGTGAATCCGCGCCCAGCGGCAGGCGGGAGAGGTCGCCTGATGGGCGGGCTGTGACGCACCCCGGCGGCACCGGACATCATCTGGCCACCGGCAGAAAAGCGGTTCGGGTGAGCAGCGGTTGAGCATCCTCTGGCTGGCGACGAATCTCGACTTGCAGGCGCCAAGTGGCCGTATCGGGAGTGGCGCCAAGCGCCGCGGTCCAGTACCAGTCGCGCCCAGCGAATTGACTGCGCCCGCTCTGGGTGCCCACCGATGGCGGGGTGAGGGCCAGCCGTTGTTCGGCGATTTTGTTCAGTGCCAGCCAGTGGGCCAAGGTTCGTTCCTGCAAATAGGTGGCGTTGCGAGCGCCATCGCCTACTGCTTTGAGGGCCGCCCCCAGGGCGAGAGCCAGCACCGTCATGGCTATGAGCACTTCCAATAACGTGAAGCCGCAAGGTCGCCTTACAACCGAGTTCGGCCGTGAACCGAGTCTTTGTCCCATCGGTTTGTCCAGGAACCAAAGGGGCAACACTAGCGTACGAGTTGATTGAGTTCGAATATCGGCAGCATGATCGCCAACACGATGACCAGCACGACACCGCCCATGAGCAGAATCAGTAACGGCTCGAACAGCCCCAACAACACCATCAGCAGCGTTTCCATCTCACGCTCCTGGGTGGCCGCCGCCCGCGCCAGCATCTGGTCAAGCTCCCCGCTCGCTTCACCACTGGCGATCAGTTGGATCGCGATGGGCGGAAACAATCCGTCGCGTTCCAACGCCGCCCGCAAGCTGCTACCCTCGCGAACTTTGCGCGCGGCCTCTTCGACGATACTGCGCATCGGTAAGTTGGATACCACGGTGGCGGCGATGCGTAAGGCTTCCAGCATCGGCACCGCACTGGCCGTTAGCATGCCGAGGGTCCCCAAGAAGCGAGCCGCGTTCATTCCACGAACGACGCGTGACACCAGCGGCAACTGCAGCAGTGCTCGATGCGCCTTGGCTCGTAACTCACGGCTTCGAAGCAGATAGCGAAGCCCGATGACGACAGTGACCCCAGCGACGATGAGCCACACCCCCCAGTGCTGTAGGAAAGTGCTGATCACGATCAGAGTGCGCGTTAGCCAGGGCAGCTCTTGGCCGATGTTCACGAACACCTGCACCACTTCAGGGACCACGTAACCGAGCAGGCCGGCGACCGCGAGGGTCGCGACGATCGTGAGGAGTACCGGATAGAGCAACGCCATCAAGGTTTTCTGACGCAGCTGTTGGCGCCGCTCAGCGTACTCCGCCAGCCGGTCGAGAGCCTCCACGAGCTGCCCGGTTCGCTCCCCTGCAGCCACGGTGGCCGAGTAGATTTCGGGAAAGATGTGCGGCAAGTCGCCGATGCTCGCACCGAGCGATTTTCCTTCCACCACCCGCCCGTGCACTCCCAACAAAATCCGCTCAAGCCTGCCCTTGGTCGCTTGTCGAGCCACGAGTCGCAGCGCATCGGCCACGGCAATTCCTGCACGCACCATGGTCCCCAACTGCCGAAACACCATGGCCCGATCGGCATCGCTGATACCGTGCATGATGCGGATCCCTCGGCGGCGATTGGCGCCCGCCTCCAGCTCGCGCAACGACAGAGGGCTCCAACCGAGGTCGCGAAGACGCTTGCGGACATTGCGCGGCGTATCCCCCTGCAGCACGCCAGTGCGGGTTCGCCCCCTGTCGTCGAGAACGACGTACTCAAATGCCGGCATATTGGTGCTACCCGCTCGTCATCGAAGACCGCTGCAGCCAGCGGCTTGCCCCTCGAGCCCTTGCTCGGTCACGCTGCATTCTGCTCAGATACCCGTAGCAGCTCATCGAGGGAGGTTTCGCCAGCCAGTACCCGCCGAACGCCATCCCGGTAAATGCTCGGAGTCGATTGCCTAGCATAGGCCTCGAGCAGATGCTCGCCGACCCCATCATGGACCATCTTGCGAAACTCGCCATCGAGGGCAATGAGCTCGAAGATCCCCAAGCGACCACGGAAACCTTGGTGACGGCACTCTGGGCACCCGACCGGCGCATACAAGGTGGGGACGTCAGCCACTCTGCAGTTTAGCAATTCGCACTCCGATGCAGTGGGTGAGTACGGGCGTTTACAGTCCGGACAGAGTATTCGAACCAATCGCTGAGCTAAGACTCCCAACAGACTTGAGGCCACCAAGAAAGGCTCCACACCCATATCGCGCATGCGAACCACGGCCCCGACAGCCGTATTGGTATGCAACGTGGACAGCACTAAGTGACCGGTCAGGCTCGCTTGCACGGCGATGCGTGCCGTTTCGACATCTCGAATCTCCCCCACCATCACCACATCCGGATCCTGACGCAGAATGGCCCGCAGACCACGAGCAAAGGTCATGTCGACTTTGGAATTCACCTGGGTCTGACCGATTCCGTCGAGGTAGTACTCGATGGGATCTTCCACGGTCATGATATTTCGGCTGCGGTCGTTAAGTTGCGTCAGCATGGCGTACAGAGTCGTGGTCTTTCCTGACCCAGTGGGTCCAGTGACCAGAATGATTCCGTGAGGGGCGTGAATCAGTCGATTCAGCGTACTCTGACATCCCGCCTCCATACCGAGCTGACCTAAATCGAGACGCCCCTCCTCTTTATTCAATAGTCTTAGCACGACCCGCTCGCCGTGACCGGTCGGAAGCGTCGAGACACGAATGTCGACCGGCCGTCCTGCCACCCGCACCGAGATGCGTCCATCCTGTGGTAGCCGTTTCTCGGCGATATCGAGTCGAGCCATCACCTTTACCCGGGAGATCAGTACCGGCGCCAAAGCCCGGTGGGGTTGCAGGATCTCCCTTAGCACGCCGTCGACTCGGAAACGAATGGCCAAGCGATCCTCAAACGACTCGACATGGATATCAGAGGCATTCTCACGGATGGCCTGGGTCAGTACCGCGTTGATCAGCCGAATAACCGGTGCGTCGTCGGCGTTCTCGAGTAGATCGCCAGGCTCTTCAAGCTCACCAGCCAGGGCTGAAAGATCGACCCCTTCGCCGAGATCATGCATGGCACGCGCCGCCATATCGGGTTGATTCTCATAAGCGGGCGTCAACAGCGAAGCAAACTGTTCGTTAGAGACACAGGTCAGACGCAACGACAAGCCAAAGTACCGACGCAGCTCGCAGAGGATTCGAACGGGCACCCCCGGTCGATGGGTAACACCCACTGAACCCGCTTCTATGCCGTCGATCAACACGCCGTGACGCTTTGCAAAAGCAAAGGGGAGCTGTTTGGACGTTTCAAAGGCCATAATAGTCTGTGGCGCGTCGGCGATTATGGACACAGAGCACCCCGCCGCCTCTGCAGGTGCTTTGAGGCTGGCCGCAACCATCCTCGCGAGCGTCCCCACGGTAAAGTGGTTTTCACCGTCATGTCGGTCAGCGTGCCCGCAATAGAGAATCGTCGAGATCGGGCAACGTATGGCTTGCTCGACGGTAGCCATCGTTGGCGATTGGATTCCGGCTTGCTAGCCGGAATGACCGGCGTATGCATCGGCACTCAACGGCTTAGCCAGCGGAATGCAATGACCCCACGAGCGTCCCCCGATGGCCTTGCGCGCTGCCCCAGAACCGCCTCCGTCAACCTGTGGTTCGAGCAGCACGGACGATGGTGTCCCGAGTCAATGCTTATCCGCCCCCTCGCGACCAGTGTCGTTGAGTGACCTAAAGTCCAGAGGCGCCTCCAAGTAGGTGTCCAGTGGGGGCAATAGGGGTACGGCGTCCCGCGGCATGAGCCGTATCCCTCGGGATTGCTCTCGGAGCTGCTCCGCCCGCAGATAGTTATATTTAGCGCCAGAGATCTGACTGCCGCGGGCATCACGTAGAATCAAGGGGCGAAGGAAAATCAGAAGATTACGCTTTCGCTTACCGGTCGAGTCAAAACGGAACAGATGCCCGAGCACTGGAATGTCGCCAAATATAGGCACCTTCTGCTGGGATTGCGTCACATCGTCATCGAGCAATCCCCCCAGCACCAGCATCTCCCCGTCCTCCACCACCACCGTGGTACGGAGAGAACGCACATTGGTAATCAGATCCACGGCACCCACCGAGCCGGCCCCGGCCGGCGCAGCGCTGGGGATCACGCGCGAGAGTTCCTGTTCGATATCGAGCCTCATCGCGTTGCCCTCATTGATTTGCGGAGTCAGGCGCAAGATCAGCCCCACATCGCGTCGCTCGATGGTTTGAAAAGGATTGGAAACTTGCCCTCCACTCCCCGCATTGAGGGTAAACTGGCCCGTGACAAAGGGAACGTTCTCAGCAATTACGATCTCGGCGCCTTCGTTGTCCAGGGTCACCAAGGTCGGCGTCGAGAGAATGTTTGTGGTCGCATCACTAGCCAGCGCCCGGACGAGCGCGGCGATATTGAGAAGCTCTTTGCCTCCGAAGGTTATCGTGCCATCGATAAATCCGAGCGCCAAACCCACTGTATTGCCGAAAGGGTCGGCTGCAAAGCGATTGATCGAGTCGTTGTTGGTCGAGAAATTGGTACCCCCGAACACCCCGCTTTCGGTCGGCTGGGTGGTCGTACGCCACTGCACGCCGAGCTGGGTCGCTTTTTCTCTGGTGACCTCCGCGATAACGGCTTCCACCAACACTTGGGCGCGACGCACATCGAGTTGCCGCACAACCTCCATCAGTGTCTTCAGCACCGTTGGTGAAGCTGTCACCACCAGCGCGTTGATATTATCATCAGCCTGCACACTGGCCGATTCGCCAGGAAGCGCAGCAGTCGATTTGTCATCCAGTTTAGTCGGTGCGCGCAGCACCCCCTCCAGAATCGGAACCAGATCCTTGGCTTTTGCGTAGCGAAGATAAATCACATTGGTATTGCCCCGGCCTTCCAACGGGGTATCGAGGTGAGCAATGACGGCCCGTAACCGCAATCGAGTCGAGGGATCTGAACTCATCAACACAGTATTGCTACGACCATCGGCCACCAACTTCGGCGCTGGAATCGCCTCGTTCTCCGTGTCACCAGAGTGTAAGGCGTCAAGAATCTGTACGACCTCAGCGGCGGACGCGTGTTGCAGGCGCACCACTTCGATGCCGCTGCCCGTCGGTACGTCGATTCGCTGGATGAGCGCTTTCAAACGCTCGATATTCGCCGCCGCGTCGGAAATAACGAGCGTGTTGCTGGAAGGGTAAGCGGCCAGATGCCCCTCGGCGGGTACCAATGGCCGCAGGACCGGAACAAGCTGTTGAGCGGAAACATGCTCGATGACCAGAACCTCGGTGACCAGTTCATCGCCCCGCGCGTTCGCTGCGCTGCCCGCGATGGCAGTGCTGTCGGTCCTGGCGCTGGCATCGGGAACGATCTTCGTGATCGCGCCCGAAGGGACAGCGGCAAACCCGTGCACTTTGAGAACGGATAAGAAGACTTGGTAGATCTCATCCTTCGCCAGGGGTCGCGAAGAGAGCACGGTGACCTTACCCTCAACCCGGGGGTCGACCACGAAGTTCTTCCCGGTCACCTCCGCGACCGTGCTGATCAAGGCGGAGATATCCGCATCCTGTAAATTGAAGGTGACCGTCTGCGCCCACCCGCCCGACGAGAAAAGCAGGGCGAGTACCAAGTAAGGCCAGGTTGAACACCGCTTGACTCTCATGGTAAAGACGCCTGAAAAGCCAACCTTCGCGCTGAGCGGCGTCTCATCAGCAGTTCGCTGCCCAAAACGGGGTGAGCCGGTAGGGTGGCGTCTCCCTGTACAATTCCCATTGTCGCTCGCACAATCCCTAGGGTTTGCCGCTGCCGGGCGAATTGACCGTGGTTCGAAATGATCGAGACGGTTTGCGACCACCGTGCGCCTTGCGGCTTCGGTGCTCATGAGATCCCTGCAACCTATTCGGAGCTAGCTGCCCGAACCCGATTCCTTCCTGACGTTAAGATGTAGGCGTTCCTCGCGACCGCGGGACAGCACGACGACATGACGGTGGTCAATTTCGGTTAGCTGCATCCCACCAGGTAATCTAGCGCCCAAGGGATAGGCAATATCTCTGCCATTGGATTCCGTTATGATCGCTCTCGCCCCCTGCGGGTCTGTGCTGTGAATAACGCCGCGCAGCACTAGCGTGGGACGAGCTTCTGGCGCTTCGGTTACCGCTTCTTGACGCTTTGCCTGAGACGATTCTCCGAAAAGCCGCATCTCCTGCAAGGCTTCTGAAGTGACCCCTGTCGATAGGGGAATAGCTGCTTGTGTCGCGGCAACCGCGGGCTCGGGCAAAGCAGCCGGTTTATCCTCCCCAATAAGACCCGCCAGCATGGCAAATTGGTAGCCGAGCACACCTAAAAGTATCACGTTTATCGAAAACGCCACGCTTCTCGGCGCCGATTCGTGACGGGCTAACCTCGCAATATGCTCAAGAAACATATTGAATCCCCTGTTTCATAGGTGTTCCTGGGGGAACATCGATCGGGCACTTCGCCCTCCAATCTTAGAAGCTGTTTCAAAAACGACTGCGCTTGTCACAGCTGCGTTGCGCAGCGGCTCGCCATCCTCATGTACTCCCTTGTACACTCCGGTGGTGACTCGCCCCCTCCTTGGGGCTCGCCCCTTCGGGGCCCGCTTGCAGCTGTTAAAAATCGTTCCCAACGATTTTGTCACCGCTGTGCGCCTTGCTCTGCCGACGCTCGCGACATTTTTAAAACAGCTTCTTAGGTAAGGGGTTAACAGGCAAAGACAGGCGCGCTTCCCTAGAACGGGAAGAAAATGCTGATAAAAAATCGACTCAACCAACCGAGGGCGTTCGCGTCAGCAAGCGCCCCTTGACCGGCGTAGACGATTCTGGCATTAGCCACGTTGCTGGACAGCACCGAGTTATTGGATGCGATATCCGCGGGACGAACGATGCCTGAGAAGCGAATGTGCTCATGACCTTGATTTAGAGTTAATAATTTTTCACCCTGCACCACGAGATTGCCGTTCGCTAATACTTCAGCCACGGTGACGGTGATCTCTCCCGAAAGGCTATTGCTTTGGGTGCTTTTGCCCGCTCCCTCAAACTCGGTAGAAGAGCTCAGGCTTGCCAAGGTATCGGTCGTTGTGTTCGCCGCGGCTAGACCGCTTGGAACGCCAAACTGCAAGGGCGACCCAAGCAAGGTTGGGTTGCTAATACTAGTATCATTCTTCTTATCGATCAGGGTTTCTGCCTTCTTTGAGGCATTGGTCTTTTCCACCAAGACGATGGTCAACAAATCCCCTGGCCGACGCGGCCGCAAATCTTCAAACAGAAAAAGCTCATGCCCAGCCTGGTACACTGCGCCACTTGTCGGCATGGCCTGGGTGACGGCCGCGGGACGCACGCTCGCAAACTCAGCGTCCCGGCTCGGTACCGACGTGCATCCCAGGAAGCAAACAGCCAAGCTCAAGCAAATGATTCTCGATACGAGACACTGATGCCCTTTGATGACACTTTTCATTGGTCGGTAGTGCTAAAGGTTAACGATGCGACAAATAGACACCGCCAGGGATGTTCGCGGTTACAGAGTATTGGTGATGAATTGGAGCATCTGGTCAGTGGTAGCGATGGCCTTTGAATTCATCTCGTAGGCCCGTTGTGTTTCGATCATGTTTACCATTTCTTCTACCACGTTAACGTTCGAGCTTTCCACTGCTCCCTGCACCAAAGTTCCGAGCCCAGATTGACCCGGGGTGGCTGCTTGCGCTGGCCCACTGGCGGCCGTCTCGAGAAATAGATTATTGCCGATTGCCTGCAAGCCAGCGGGATTGAGGAAATCGACCAACTGAATGTTCCCGATCTGGGTCGGTTCGGTATTACCCGCGACCAGGGCCGACAACAGACCATCAGAGCCGACAGTAAGGCTAACCGTAGCCTCCGGGATGGTGGTCTGTGGTTCGAGTGCAAGGCCATTGGAGGTGACGATGAGTCCCTCGGAATTCCTCTGGAAGGTACCATCGCGGGTGTAAGCCACGGTGCCGTCTGGTTGCAATATCTGGAAGAAACCGCGGCCCTGGATGGCAACATCCAGCGAATTTTCCGTCTGCACGATGTTACCTTGGTTAAAGATCTTCTCCGTTGCCACAGTCCGCACACCGGTGCCTAGCATGAGCCCAGAAGGCAGCTGCGAATTTTCCGACGACTGCGCTCCAGGCTGACGAACGTTTTGATAGAGGAGATCCGCGAAGATACCTCGCCCTCGCTTGAAGCCTGTGGTGCTGACGTTAGCCAAATTGTTGGTGATCACGGCCATGCGGGTCTGCTGGGCGTCGAGACCCGTCTTTGCGATCCACAGAGCTCTTTCCATGGGCGATCACCTCTACAACAGATTAAGCTTACGGCACGCCGGCCATGATCAGCATTTCATCAGGGTTGCTCTTCGGAGCGTCCCTACCGTGCAAAAGCCTGGCAACCGAAACCCGGGGCCGAACGACTTGGGGTCCATCGCAGGCGTTGCCGGAGCAAAGATCCTGCGCGTTGACAAGCGGTTAGCTCAGTTGCAGCATGCCCGCGGCCGATCGGTCAGCTTCCTCGGCGGTGTGCATCATCTTGACTTGCATTTCAAACTGCCTAGCCAAGGTAATCATGTTCACCAACGCGTCTACGGCATTCACATTACTCCTTTCTAATGCACCGGACACTAACGTTACCCGCGCATCAGCGACCGCCGCTGCCCCTTCGAGTCTGAAAAGACCATCGTCACTCTTGAACATCAGTTCCGAGGGGGGGGCCACTAGCTTTATCCGATCGATTTCAGCCAACGCATCCGATGCCAGGCCGAGAGGCCGTATGCTAATGGTCCCGTCGTGTCCGATCTCTATCTTTTCGGCCGGAGGAATTGCGATCGGTCCGCCGTTCCCCAGAACGGAGTGGCCGGCGCCGGTTTCCAACAGCCCATTGCTGCTGACTCTTAGATCACCGGCCCTGGTATAGGCTTCTTGTCCATCGGGTGCCACAACCGCTATCCATCCCTCGCCGTGTATCGCCACATCGAGCTCGCGGCCTGTCGACTCGATGGGCCCAGGGGTATAGTCGATGCCGGGTCGCTCGCTCATGGTATACACTCTGCTCGGCAATCCCGTGCCAAACACCGGCATACTGCGAAACTGATTGAGATCGGCACGAAATCCGGCAGTGTGCAGATTGGCCAAGTTGTGGCTATTGACGGCCTGCGATAGCATGGTTTGCTGCGCTCCCGACATCGCGACATAGAGCAAGCGGTCCATCTCTCCACCTCCAAATAGTAACCCGCACCACTGCGCCTGGGCTGAAAGGTTGCTTCTAACGTATGTTAATGATCGTTTGGGTGATCTCATCCTCTGCCCGGATCATTTGAGCGTTCGCCTGAAAGTTGCGCTGCGCTACGATCATGTTGACAAGCTGCTCGGCCAGATCAACGTTTGAGTCTTCCAAAGCACCTGACTGTACGAGTCCCAGACTGGCCGAACCCGGCTCTCCCACTAACGGTGCTCCTGAACGATAAGTCTGAGCCCAGCTCGTATCACCGAGGGGCTGTAAACCTTGAGCATTACTAAAGTTCGCCAACGCCACCTGGCCTTGAGCCAAAAACTGGCCGTTGGTGTAGCGAGCGGTGACGATGCCGTCACCGTCAATGTCAAGACCGCTCAATCTACCCGTGGTATAGCCATCTTGCTGCAGAGAATTGACGCCAAACTCGGAACCAAACTGAGTGCTGGATGAGAAGTCAAAACCGAGCGTCATCATCGCCGCCCCGTTCTCCGGGTCAAAGTTGCTGGTATGCTGCGCGCCGGAAATTAAACGCCCCGATTCATTGAACTGCAACTGCAAAGGGCCTGTATCAGGGTTGGCGTCTCGATCATCGACACGAAGATGAACCTGCCATTGCCCTGCAGTGGTATCGGATTTAACAAGGTAGAGGCTGGCGAGATGTTCTTTTCCGAGCGAGTCATACACGGTCGTAGAAGTCGAGAAATGATAGCTGTCGGCACGTTCCGGATCGAATGGTTCAACCGCCGCCACACTCACCCCGGCATCCAGGTTCAAACCGATATCGATCGCCGTTGTGGCGCGCGGTTCAATATTGCTTTGGGCTAGACGGATCGGTCCCAGGGCCCCCGTTACATTCCCATTGTTACTCTGAAATCCGATCAACCGCTGGCCTGAGCTATTGACTATGAAATTCTCACGGTCTACTTCAAAAGCGCCCGCTCTTGAATACACCCGATCGCCGGCTGGTTTCTCGAGTACAAAGAAGCCCTGTCCGTTGATGGCCAAATCGAGATTGTTTTCTGTGAATGAGACGTTACCTTGACTGAATTGTTGCGTCACCGCCGCGACTTTTACACCCTGACCGACCGCATGGTTAACGGTACCAAAATCAGATACCGGATAAATGTCGGAAAATTGTGCGCGAGAAGTTTTAAAGCCGGTTGTGTTGCTGTTGGCAACATTGTTCCCGGTAACATCCAAATCCGCGGCAGCGCCTCTAAGACCGCTTACAGCGATGCGAAACGCCATATCATTTACCTCTTGTGCAGCAAGTTCTCGATTTCTCGATTCGATCTCGATTCCGCCTAAGATACCGCCCTATCATAGGAGCTCGGCGATTTGATTTAACAACACCGGTTGTTGGTGCCGCAAATTGAGCGTCAACATTCCCGGCTCGCGATTCAAAGTCACGCTTTCCACCTTCGACTGGATCAAGGTCGCAACGTTGAAGGTTTCGCCTTCGCGCACTGCCCGCGCCTGAATGATGTATTGCCCGGTTGGTACAGACTGACCGCGGTTATCGAGCCCATCCCAGGAAAAATCGATGCGGCCCGAAACTTGCGGCCCCAGCTCGATGGTGCGAACGAGCGCTCCGGCGGGTGTTGTCACATCGATCGATAGGGCACTGGCTGACGCATCCAATCGCACCGCTCCTGAGATTGGCTGGCCTGGCTCGAGCACCCCCCTGTCAGTGCTCACGAGAACATCCCGACCCACCAAAGTGGACGCCTGCAGAGCCTGAGCAGATTGAAAAGATCCGGCCAGGGCTTCGATCGACCGCTGCATTTCATGAATGCCATCAACGGTAGAGAACTGCGCCACCTGGGCAATCAACGCATCGTTTTCTGTCGGCTTGAGCGGATCTTGGTGCTTTAGCTGAGCTATCATGAGTTGGAAAAATTCATTTTGCCCCAGCTGTTGCTTTGGCTGAGCGTGGTTCTCGAGCGATCTCGTTCCTAAGTCATTCAGGATGTTGGGAAAAAGGCTGGACACATCAGACATCGTAATTCTCCCGAGCGCACACCACTTCTTATTGGCCGATGGCAAGCGTCTGCAAAAGCATTTGCTTGGAGGCATTGATGACTTCAATATTGCTCTGATAACTCCTAGACGCAGAAATCATATCAGCCATCTCTTGTATGACATTGACGTTGGGGCGGTAGATATAACCATCAGCATCTGCCTGGGGGTGCTCGGGAAGATACTCCTTGCGCGGCACAGCTTGGCTTTCTATGACACCGACCGCCTGCACGCCACTCGACACCATCGCTGAACCCTCGACTTGTCGTAACACGGTAGCAAACACAGGGTGGCGAGCACGATACGTTTCCCCGACACTACTACTGACCGCGTCGGCGTTGCCGAGATTGCTGGCCGTGAGGTTAAGTCGCACCGACTGTGCGTTCAGTGCGGAACTTGCAATACCCAATACCTGCATTAACGCCATGGGTCTACTCCTCCCTAATTGCGGTCAGCACGGATTGAATGCGTCCGTTCAAGAAGGTTATACTGGCTTGGTAACGTATGGCGTTATCTAAGAAAGCCGCCTGCTCAATGGCGGTTTCGACGCTATTGCCATCTACCGCCGGTTGCCATGGCTGGCGGTATTGTAGCGATGCGCCATACCCTGATGTATGATTTGCCGGGCCTATATGGCGACCATCGGTCATCGCCAGGCTGACTCTCGAAGAAGCCCCAAGGGCGGCTGCGAAAGCCTCGTGAAAATCGATGTCCCGTGCTTTATAGTTCGGAGTGTCCGCATTGGCTAAATTGGACGCCAACAGTGTGGCCCGTCGAGCCCTAAGTGCAATTGCGTGTTCATGAATTCCAAAGACGTTATCTAGACTGAACCTGTTGATCATTCTCTAGCACCCTCTTTAGCGCGGACCAACACTAGGCAGGACCCGTGCCAGTTCGTTCAATTAAGAAGCTGCTTTAAAAATATCGCGCGCGCCGGCCGAGCAAGGCGCACGGCAGCGAATGAAACAAGCGTGTTCCCCAGCATTTACCCGCATTACTACTCGGCAGGTGGCTGCCGGACCGGCAAGCCATTGCCGGATCGGAAGAGATCCGTATGGTCGCCATGCGAGGGACGAGAGAGCCAATCTTCTAAACCGCAGTCCTCACCCTCCAATCTCTCTCACGGGTTAGCAGAGAAACGAACGGTTACGGGCCGACTGTTCCCCAGGGCGAGCGATCCCTCCAGGCAGCTGCTTCAAAACGTCAGGGGTGGCGGAGCCGAAGGCCAACGGGCAACAAAATCGTTTTCAAACCTCGGCACAAGAATTGCCCCGCCAAGCTCGTCCTTAGGTCTATCACGGGGCAGGTATAGCTCTAGTCAGGAATGAGAAGGCTAAAGACGCTCGTTTGCGATGTCCTTGATGGAGAGCGCGCAACACCGAACTCTAACTCGGTGCCATATTTTGCTTATCAATTGAAGAGGCTGCATCGCCTTCCCTCATGCTGCCAACAACCTATGCGTGCTGTCTTTCTTGTGGCCATGGTCATCGTTTCGTCAGGGTTGCTCTTCGGAGCGCTCGATCGGCGCCCAAGCCTTCGGCAGCCGAACCCCTTGGGCAAGGGTGTGTGCGGCAAGGATGCCGGACCCAAGCCGACAGGGACGTCTTCACAGCGTCCCTTGCGCCAAGGAGTCGACTGCCCCAAGGGCAAAGGTCATCAAACTGCCGAAACGATGACCAACGCCTTTCTTATTATCATTTTACTATTGAGTTTAACCAGTGTTGGAGCCGAAGAATATCAGTCATTGGAGGAGATCCGCGACATTGCAGCCGCTTTCCTAAATCGGATGATGCAGCATAATGAGGACTTGAACCGTATTAAGATAGGTTCGATCGATTCGCGTTTGCGCTTATCTCAGTGCGCATCACCACCGGTCGCCTTCCTTCCTCCCGGCGCAAGCATGCGGGGCAATGTGACAGTCGGTGTACGCTGTTCGGATCCCAAGCCTTGGAAACTGTATCTTTCCGCAACGGTGAGAATCTATCGGGATGTCGTGGTGCTACGGCGAGCTTTACCCCGTGACGCCAGGGTTGGCGTAGAAGATGTCCAGCTAACGGAACACGATATCACTGATCTCCATTCCCCGATCCTGACTGACATCGAGGAGGCCGTCGGTAAATATCTCACCCGCAGCTTCCCTGCGGATCAGCCGTTGACTCATAGCGTACTGAAAAATCCACTGCTTATTCGTAAGGGCCAACGCGTAACGCTGTTTTATCGATCGCAGGGACTTGAGGTGCGAGGCATCGGTACCGCGCTGAAGGATGGCAGTCGCGGTGAACGCATCTCAGTCAAGCCCCACGGGACAGCGCGCGTGGTGGAAGGCATCGCATCCCAGCCCGGGGTCATCCTAGTCAATCCCGATTAAAGTACCCAGGAGGAGTGCCGTTACCCGTGCACGTGGCACAGCCAACGTCCTGTCAAAACGGGCGTAACTGCTTGAGCGTGATGACTGAGAATATCGGTCGTGGGTGAATTACTTAGTCATCTCCGCGCAGAGATTCATCCGTAACTTTTACCAAACGACTCATGACGCAGAATCAAGTCATATCCACTCAGTCGCAATACCCAGCTCACGACTCCCTAGAAACTTCATCACCGTTGCTCGAAGAGCTGACTCGACAAGCGAGAGAGTTAGCGAGTCTTCTCATTCGTGAGCACTCAGCATTGCAGCAAAGAGCGTATGCGAAAATCCGTGCGCTCACCGCTCGAAAGCAGGAAATCTTGCGTGCCCTGGAGCAGGCGTATCAAAGTGGAGCCGATCAAATTGAAAAGCTACGGGCTGCAGTGAGCACATCGGCGCGCCGCAGCGGTCAGTTCAACGTACCACCGCACCGGTCTGCCGACTGGGAAGAACTGCATGTTCTCCTAGCGCAATGTCAAGTTCAAAACTGTGCAAACGGTGAGCTCATCTCAGTTCTTAGTCGCCATACGAGAGGAATGATAAGTCTGATACAAGGCGTGCAAACGCGAAACATGCCTTACGATAGCAGCGGTCAGCGCAGCACAAGCGACGGATCATCTTATCGGATAATCGTCTGAGGGTGGGAAAAATGGTCCGATTTAAGAGTCATCACGCCGGCCGCAAACGCTCCGCCCCGGGACAGCCTCAACAAAGCTTACAAGAGAGAACTTCACCGGCACGGTAGTTGTTTGACTATCGAGTTCTTCACGCCGCGGGGGGATGCCAGATGATCGAGAGCGCAGCGCATAAGTTACTCCCTTCACTTGAACCTCTCAATGCACTGAGCCCTGCAAGCCTGACACAGATTGCCGAGAACATACGCTGGCGTAAGGTTCCCGCCAAGGTCAAGATCAGTGCCGGTAAAGAGACGACGTCTCTCATATACCTCGTCCAAGGCACACTGGCGGTGGTTTCCGGATCGACGATTGTTGAATCCATGCGGGCAGGCACGCCTCGGGCGCTCAAACCAATATTTCAGAGAACCGAACCCGAACTGTTTGCCTTATCCACTTCCTCGATCGAACTATTGCTCCTAGACAAGGTTGTCCTAGAAAGACTACAAAACCAAGAAACTTTATCGGCTTATGACGTGCACGACATGCAAGTCAATCCTCTCGAAAGTGAACTCTTGCAGACGGTATACGACGCCTGTCAAACGGGACAGTTAGAGCTGCCTACTCTGCCAGAAGTGGCGCTACGCCTCAGGCGGACTGCGCAAGATCCAAATACTAAAGTTACGGATGTCTCGAGCATTATTCAATCCGATCCGATCCTTGCGGCTAGGGTGGTTCAAGCTGCCAACAGCCCTCTTTACCGAGGACAGAATTCCATCCATGGGGTAAAGGATGCCGTGATACGTCTTGGGCTCGACACCTCACGGAATCTCGCCATGAGTCTGGCGGTGAAAAACACGTTCCGAGCAAAGTCACCCTTGCTCCGCCAACGTATGCATGCCCTCTGGGAACATAGCGTTGAGGTATCGTCCCTATGCTACGTCATGGCCCAGGCTCAGCCGCGGCTCAATCCAGAACGCGCTCTGCTTGCCGGACTGGTGCATGACATCGGGGAAGTCCCCATCCTAACTCATCCCGATCTTGCCCCTGAATTCATCAGTGTCGATGCCTTCACTCAAGCACTGCACAAACTAAGAGCCATGGCAGGGGTTTTGGTGTTGACTACCTGGCAGTTCGAACCGGATATTGTCTCGGTCGCGGAGGCGGCCGAGAATTGGCTTAGAGATCCCGCGCCGGAACCCGATTACTGCGATCTCGTGGTAGCCGCCCAACTGTGCATCAACGCTGGCATCCTCCTGCCCACCTTATCCCTACCGCCTCAGGATATCCCCGCGCTGAAGAAACTTGGTTTATCAGGGGAAAATCAAGAGGAAATCATGCAACAGATCAGTGCCGCTCGAAACGACGCTGCGACCGTTAGCCACATGCTGCAGGATTAGTCGATACAGCGATCTGGCCTCTCTGAACATGCCTCCTCGGAGGTTTTTCGGGAGGTCGGTGGTCCGATCTCAGAGCTTGTGAAAAAACCGTCGAGAGCGACCCGAGAGCAAGGCGGACGGCGCGAAGCCGAGAGACATATCAGGTAGATAGGCGAGGAGCGAGCACCGCCCAACGCCGCTATCGGGTCGTGTAACAGGTTTTTTCACAAGCTCTCGGTTCCGTTGGGACGTCCTCGGATAAGAGCATGGCATGGAGTTTGTACGCCCAAGCCCCCGAGACTCTAGTTTGCAGGGAAGGACAGCGATGGCTCCCCACTCCTATTCCACTATCAGTGTTCCGAGCACCCACAACACGACCGTAGGGCAAGAGCTCAGATTAGTGAACCGCGGACAACTCCGCCTTGACAAACAGTCAGGACCGGCGGATCGGGAGTGGCTGCTGGATCTCGCCCTGGCGCTGCAAACCACGCTTGATGTTGAAAAGCTCATCGATATCTTCGGCGCCCAGGTGAGTGACGTATTGTCCGGAATAGGCGTTGAATACTGGAGTTACACAGGGGATATCTGTGCATCTTTTGGGGAGTCCTACGAATATGCATGTGCTTACAATCTAGTCCTTGAAGACGCCAATCTGGGGACGGTGACCTTCAGCCGGACGCAGCCCTTTACGCAAAGCATTCGCGCCATCATTGAAAATGCACTGTGCAGCGTCGTCCATCCCCTGCGCAACACCCTGCTCTACCGCGACGCCTTAAAGGCTGCCACCCGTGATCCGCTGACCGGCGTCAATAATCGGATGAGCCTCAACGACATACTGAGGCGAGAGGTGGATCTGTCCCATCGTCACGGCAATCCGCTATCCGTGATCATGCTGGATGCTGATCAGTTCAAGGCTATTAACGATGTGCACGGTCACCTTGTTGGGGACACCGCGCTGAAAGCGCTGTCGGGGTGCATCAAAGCGACGGTGCGCGACAGCGACATCGTCTTTCGTTATGGCGGCGAGGAATTCCTGATTGTCCTCAGCAATACGGACATGGAAGGTGCCTGCCTTCTCGCTGAACGACTGAGATCGTCTGTGCAGACCTTAACGATTAGAAACGATGGGTCGTCGATCAGAATGTCTGTCAGCTTGGGGGTCGCCACGCTTGAGCCGGGAGACGACAGTATCCGTCTGTTGCAAAGAGCGGACCGAGCAATGTACGAGGCGAAAGCGGCTGGCCGGAACGGCGTGACCAGTTCCATCGGACAAGAGGTCGCCCCCGTTATCGCACAACCGACGCTAACCCTACCTGCCCGTTCGTCTTAGGGCTATCTTGGGAAGAACGCGCAACTCATAATTTAAAGATAATAAAAAACCAAATAACCGCCGAGCAAGGCAGCAACCCAGAGCACCATGCGACCGCTCAACCAAGTCCCCGCCAGCACGCCGTGGGGACCAAAATGCCGGTATAACGCTCGGCCAAACCCTACTGCCTGAGCCCGCAAGCTGTCCCCTACGACAGTGCGGGCGGGGCGGCACGCACGGTTAAGAGCCCGCATCGCATCCGGTACCAGTTTGCGGTAAATCCACTCTGCGTCGAGATTCACGCAACGCAACTCGGCAGGATAGAGGCTGGTGAGCCTGAGCCAAGTAAAGGCCAGCGCGGAAAAAAACAAAAGCTGTAGCTGCGCAATGACATGGGTGGCATCGTAAGGCGTAAACACCAGCTCAAAAGGTAAGAGTCCATAGAGCACCCATGGATACACCCCAATACCAATACAAAGTATTGCGGTAATCGACATCGCGATCAGCATGTTGCCGGGAGGTTCGCCGGTGCGAAACCCGCTATCATGGGAAAAAAAAGCCAGAAACGGAACTTTGATGGCAGCATGGTGAAACACCCCCGCCGAGGCAAACAGCAGTGCTAGCCACACTCCGGAATAGCCTTCCTGCATCACCGCCACCATTATCATGGATTTGCTGATAAAACCGTTGAAAAGCGGAAACGCCGAGATAGAGGCGGCGCCAACGATACATAATCCGGCGGTCTTCGGCATACTCTTGTAGAGTCCGCCTAAGTCAGTCCCCTTACTGCGACCGGTCATCTGTAAGACCGCGCCCATAGACATCATGAGAAGCCCTTTAAAGAGCACGTCATTGACAGCATGCGCAACAGCACCGTTCACGGCCAAAGCGCTGCCGATGCCGATCCCACACACCATGAAACCGATTTGGTTGATCATGCTGTAAGCAAGCACGCGGCGCAGATCGTTCTCGATCACGGCATAAAAGATCGGAAAACACGTCATCACCACCCCAATGTAAACCAGCGCATCGGTACCAGGAAATCCCCGCGCCAAAGCGTACACGGCGACTTTCGTGGTAAAAGCACTGAGGAACACAGTTCCGGTAGGCGTGGCTTCGGGGTAGGCATCGGTAAGCCAATTATGCATCAGCGGAAACGCGCACTTGATGCCGACAGCGAGGAAAATCAGCACGGCTCCTCGGCTCTCAAGGCCGAGAAAATCGAAAGTCAGCGTGCCGGTCTCGTGAATGCGTAAGAGCGCACCGGCCAGCAGCATCACGCCAGACAGCACTTGCACCAAGAGATAGCGCAATGCAGCAGCGGTCGCCTTTTCGGTTCGGCGTGCGAGAATCAGAAAGACCGACGAGACGGCCATCAGCTCCCAGAATATGAACAAGGTGATGAGGTCGCCGGCGAACACGGCACCGAGAGCGCTACCGACATAGATGAGTGCCGCGGTGTGTTGCACCGTATCGCGCACGTGCAGGGCGAAGATAAACGTAATGAGGGCGGCCAGATGAAACAGATAGCCAAACAGCAGGCTCAGTTTATCGATGCGTACCGGGGTTAACTCATAGTCGAGAAACCGCAGTGTCCACGCATAGCCCTGCTCCAGCTGTAGGATATTGGCTGTACTCAACAGTACGATGGCCAGTAGGGCGACGCCGCGTAGTTTCCCAACGATGAGAGGGAAAACTAAGGCGCCGATAAGAAAGATAACAAAAGGGGGGCAGCTAACCATCGCCATAATAGCGTTCGCTGACCATCACTAGCTTGCGCAGCTGCCTCGCGACAAATGCCAAGCTAACGCAGGCAACAAAGCCATAGATAGCGTAAAAGCCCCAAATCGCCTCCCAGCTATGCAAGCCATGGCGGTGATAGAGCGCATCGATGATGAGCAGCCCGGCACAGAAAGCATGAAAGATCCACAGGACCTTTCTAGTGTTACCTGCTGTGTCGAAAAGATGTCGTGGTTTAGTCTTTCTCATGTTCCAGCGACGTGCTTACGCATCGTGCAGGGATGTCGGTCCGTCGAGCCACTCGTTTTTTAACGAAGGTTTTCAAGCTCGACAACTTGATGTAAGAGACGGTAGAAGGGATCCACATTGAAGAACAACCACACGCATCCCAGTGCCGTAAACGACAGGGCGATTAGACAGGGAAAGGGAGCCTCTCGAACACCCACTGGCCCTGGGTCGATCCTCTCCTGCGCTCGCGGTGACGCAAAAAAAGCACGTATCGGGATCGGCAACAGATAGGCAATGCTAAAAAGCGAACTCGCCAACAGCACGACCAACAACAGCAGCTGATCCGTCTCAACGACCCCGAAAGCGAGATACCATTTACTCCACATGCCACCCATGGGGGGCAATCCGCTGACGCTTAGGGTCGCGATCAGGAACGCCGACATGGTAAGGGGCATGGTGCGTCCCACACCTCCCATCTCACTGACCTTGGTCTTGTGCGTCGCCACCATGATGGCGCCGGCACAAAAAAATAAAGTAATCTTACCGAAAGCATGCATAACGATGTGCAGCCCCCCGCCGATAATTCCCGAGGCGTTGGCCAACATCGCTCCAAGCACAATGTAGGACAGCTGGCTAACAGTGGAGTACGCCAGCCTGGCTTTGAGATTGTCACGGGTCATCGCTACGACGGAGCCAATGAGAATCGTCGCCGCCGCCACGTAGCACAGCCAGTGACTGATACCCGATGCCGACAACAAGTCCAGGCCAAACACATAAACCGCAACCTTGAGAATGCCAAAAACACCTGCTTTCACCACCGCTACGGCATGCAATAGCGCACTGACCGGGGCGGGCGCCACCATGGCGGCGGGTAACCAGCGGTGAAAGGGCATCAATGCCGCCTTGCCCATTCCGAAGACATATAGAGCGAAAAGTATACCGAGCGTGAGGGGTGGCGCGACCCCCGTCAGGATGCCCCCTGGTGCAAAGTTCAGAGTGCCGGCTAGCGACCAAGTCCAAGCAATGGCGAGCAATTGGAAACCAACGGAAGTCCCCAGCAAGAGCCCGAGATAGAGGCGCCCTGCGCGTTTCGCCTCCTCGGTACCCGCATGGGTGACCAGAGGATAAGTGGACAGCGTGAGCACCTCATAGAAGACCAACAAGGTGAACATGTTGGCAGCAAAAGCGACGCCGATGGCACTGGCAATCGCCATAGCGAAGCAGACGTAGAAGCGAGTCTGGTGGGTTTCGGCGTGGGTTCCCATGTATCCTATGGAGTAGACCGATGTGACGATCCATAGGCCGCTCGCCACCAGAGCGAAAACCATTCCCAAGGGCTCAACCTGGAACGCCATGGGTAAACCGGGCAGCATGGTAAACCATACCCCCGCCGGGCGGGCTCCGCTCGCCACGCTGGGATAAAGCGAAAGCACGACGCCGAACAGGGCGCCTGCGGTGGTCAAGTTTAACGTCTGGCGTACATGAGGGTGGTCGCCTGTCAATCCCATCAACAGCGCGCCGAGCACGGGTATCAAAGGACCCAACACCACCGCGTAAGCCTCAATCACGGTGCGGTGCTCAACAGTGTCTCGGCCGCGCGTCGCGCCATAGCAACGACAGGTGCCGCCTGGATGCCGACATAAACGTTCGCCAGGATCAGCACCCACGTCGGACCGAGCATGGACCAAGGTGCCTCACCTGGTGGATGACCAGCCTCCGGTTCTGGCCGCCAGTACGCTACCTCAACGACCCGCCAGATATAGGCAACCGCTAGCAGCGAGGTGAGCAATATCACCACCGCCGCCGGCCACCAACCCCGCTCCAACACTGCCACTACCAAATACCATTTACTGATGAAACCGGCCGTGAGTGGAAATCCGATGAGGCTCAGTCCGCCACAAACGAAAGCCGCCATGGTCCAGGGCATGTGCCGCCCCACGCCGGCAAGTTCCTGGAGCGTCACCCCCCGGAGCCGAAACGCAAGGCAACCGACGGCCATGAAAAGCCCAGCCTTGGTTAAGGCGTGACTAAAGAGGTGCACGATACCTGCCGTCAGGCCGGTCAACGAAACCAAGCTTATGCCCAGCACCAGATATCCGATCTGCGCGATGCTGGAGTAGGCGAGCATGCTCTTGATGTTGGTCTGGAAAAGAGCCGCCACTGAACCGAACACCGTGGCGAGCAAGGCAGCCCCCAGTAGCAGCCGATCCCCGTTCGTCGCTTCCAGGGAGAAACGAGCGCCGAGAATGGAGAAGCTGAACCGCAGTAACATATAGACCCCGACCTTGCTCGAAGCCGCGGCAAGCAGCGCGGACACTGCCGAAGGGGCGTAGGTATAAGCATTCGGAAGCCACGCGTGTAAAGGGACCAAAGCCATTTTGAGGCTGATGCCCACGGTCAGAAAGGCCAAGGCGACGACGACGGTTCGATTATCGGCAACGGCTGGCAGCCGCCGCGCCAGGTCCGCCATATTCAGGGTCCCAGTCATCATGTAGAGCAAACCGATGCCGATGAGAATAAACGTGGCACCGATAGTGCCCATGACCAGATAGCGGTAGGCAGCCGTCAAGGCGCGTCGGTCTTGAGCGAGACTGACGAGTGCATAAGAAGAGAGGGAGGATATCTCCAAGAACACAAAAAGGTTAAAGGCGTCACCGGTAACCACCATGCCCAGAAGTCCGGTGACGAAGAGCAGCCAAAGTGTGTAGAAAACGTTAACCTGCTCCGGGGGGATTTCTTGTTCGACACTGGCACGGGCAAACAGCACCACCCACGCGCTGACACCGGCAATGACGATCAATACCAGCGCATTCAACTCATCGATCCGATACTCGATGCCCCAAGGCGCTGCCCACCCCCCCAGGGCATAAGAGACGGGGCCCTCGCAAAGAACACGAGCCAGCAGAGCGATAGCGACGCCCAATGACACCCAGCTAATGAGAGCAGCAATCCCCCAGGCCAAGCGCGGGTGTCTGAGCAGCATGCACACTGGAGCCGCGATAAGCGGCACCACCACCTGCAATGCCGGAAGATGACTGCTGATCATGGAGGGGGTAGGTTTGCCCTCTCGATTTCATCTTCCTCGACCGAGCCGTATGCGCTGTGGATCCGTATGACCAACGCCAATCCTAACGCGGTGGTCGCGACCCCGACCACGATGGCGGTGAGAATGAGCACATGAGGCAATGGGTTGGCGTATCGAGACACACCCTCCGTCAGGATCGGGGCTGTACCCCCGTCCACTTTGCCCATGGTGATATAGAGGAGGAAAACGGAGGTTTGAAAAATATTTAATCCTATGACCTTCTTAATCAGGTTGTGGCTAGCGATCACCACGTATAGGCCTGCCATCATTAGCAGGATGACGATCCAATAGTTGTACAATCCGACCATGCTCACCTGTTCGGTACCTTATGGGGTTGGGGTCATCGTTTCCGTAGTTCCATTATCTTTGCCTTTGGGGCAACCGACCCCTTGGGACAAGGGACGCCGCAAAGCCGTCATGAGAACAAATGAAACAGACGAATCATCGTGGCCGCCACCGTCGTTCCGACACCGAACTCAATTAGCATGATGCCAAGATGCTGCCCCTTGGCGGGTTCAGCGCTGAGAACGCTGTAGTCCAGGAACTGTCCTCCCAAAAGCATCCCTGTCACCCCGACCCCGGCATACAACAGCAGTCCTCCGGCAATCAGCCGATGCACCACCTCTGGAGGGGCTACCTTGAGCATCCCATGAACGCTGAAGACCAGCCCGTACAGGATGAAACCTGCGGCAAATATCACCCCCGCTTGAAACCCGCCACCGGGTCCAAAATCACCGTGAAATTGCACGTAGAGCGCGAACAGAAGAATGACCGGCACCAGCAGCTTGGCCATGACCGGCAAGATGACAGGAGGTCCCATGGGGCACATCCCATCTCTGCCCAGCCACTCCCCGTTTGGCGGCTGGTCGTCGCGCGGCATCTGCGTTCGGGAGCCCACGGTTTTTCGACGTCGGCCCTGCAATAACCCCATGACGCCGAGGGCGGCGGTTAGAATAACGGTCGTCTCACCGAGCGTATCGTAGCCGCGGTAGCTTGCCAGAACCGAAGTCACGATATTGGGTACCCCGGTCTCTGCCAGCGACTCTTGAATGTAACGAGGCACAACATGTTGGTTCACAGGCGCCGTGGGGTCGCCATAGTGGGGCATGTCGAGGGTGCCATAGAGCAAAGCACCACCGGTCATCACGGTTACCACAAGAGACAACCCACACCGCCCACGCCGCTCGGTAAGTTCCCCGGTCATTTGCCTCAGCGTACCGAGCATCAGAATGGTCCCAACCCCCGCGCCGACGGCCGCTTCGGTAAACGCCACATCGACGGCATCGGATACCACGAACAAGGCGGCCGATAGGAGGCTATAGAGGCCGGTAAGAATCACCAGGGAGAAAAGGTCTCGAAGTCTCACGATCGCCAGGGCGATGATGGCCAGAAAGGCCAATACGACGCTATTGATCAACGGTTCGATCGCTTTTCCTCCGGTGTGTCATCCAGCTGGGGCTTGTGTCCGGCGTGCAGCGCCGCCCGAGCCAGCGCATGGGATGCCGTGGGACTCGTAAACAGCATGAATAAGCTGACGAGGGCGAGCTTGAAAGACGTTTGAGTCAAACCCGCCTGTACCATAAGACCGAGCAGGAGCGCGCCAGCACCGAGGGTATCGGTCACACCCGCAGCGTGCAGGCGAGTAAAAAAGTCTGGCATGCGCAGCAGGCCGATACCCCCTGCCAGCAAGGAGAAACTGCCTATGGAGAGCAATCCCCAACCGACCCAACTCCACAGGAGGTCGATCATGGCGGGTCTTCATCGCGCTGGCGATCGAAGTCAGCAACGCCAAGCAGCCGGTACTCACAGAACTTCAGGATAGCGATGGTACCGATGAAATTGATGAGCGCGTACACGAGGGCGATATCCAAGAAATCGGGGCGTTTGGTGAGAAAGCCCAGCAAGGCGATCATCAACACTGTCTTCGTGCCTACGGCGTTGAGCGCAACGATTCGGTCCCAAACCGTAGGGCCGAGCAGAGCCCGGACCATGGCCAGGGCCATCGTTACCAACAGTGCTACGGCGGCGGCGACAAGCACCAGGCAGTCCGTTCCATTGCGCTGATCCGTCGATCCATGGTCCCCGCTGCGAGTGCCTGCGCTGCCTCACGGCAGAGGGCATGGACGAGGATTGCATTCCCTTGTAGCTCCACGGCCAAAGTTCCCGGCGTAATCGTGATGGAATTTGCGTAGGTCACCCGGCCGATGTCGGTGCGCTGACTCGCCTTAACCCAAATCCAGGTAGGACTGATCGGAAGTCGCGGATCCAGAATGCGTCGGATCACATCGATGTTGGCCCCAATAACCTGTCCGATCAGCCAGAGCCAATAGCCTAGAACACGGCTAAAGAGGCGATGGTGTGGGGGCCAGCGTCGATCGACGAGTCCCATTCGCAGGGCGACAAAGACCACAAACAGGCAGGAAGCAAGACCCAAGCCAAGCAGCGTTAGCTGTAGGTAACCCGATAGCGTGCACCACAATCCGTATAGAAGGAGCCCGAGGCTGAGGGCGTGTTTCAATGCTTAGCTCTCCCTGCTAGAGCACAGAAGCACTGTTAGTATAGCGCAGATATAATATTGCACCGTGGCCGCTTGAGGGCAGACACCGCCAGAGGTTGTGAAAAAACCTGCTACACGACCCGATAGCGGCGTTGGGCGGTGCTCGCTCCTCGCCTATCTATGTCTCGTCGCTGCGCTCCGTCCGCCTGGCTCTCGGGCCGCTCGCGACGGTTTTTTCACAACCTCTCAGGCCACAACCGTCCAGCAAGCGGTGCTTTCGCAGGGGGCAGTACCAGAAATCAGGCACATGAGCGCAGAGCTACTCA
>CAZUZO010000007.1:0-42243 GCA_964624765.1 uncultured Thiotrichales bacterium | reverse complement strand
TGAGCCGCCGCGCAACGCAGCTATGGCAAGCGCAGCAGTTTTTAAAACAGCTTCTCAGGGTCGTCTCCCCTATGCGTTGCGGCGATGGTGCTCCAGGTGTGTGCCTTGGAACAGCTGGCTAGCGGCTCGTTTTGAGCCAACTGCCCCATACGTGTTTCCAAAAACGAGTTGCCGTCGAGGGGACCTTCCAATACAGGGAGAGCAAATCGAGATTGGATAGGTGGGTCCCAAATTGCTCCCGCGAGGTCGGAAACGCAAACGCTCGACTGGTCAGCTCATGGGAGAACTGCTTGACGGCGGCCAACGGTAGGGCCCAGTCCAAGGATCCTTTCTCGGAGACGTCGGCGACGACTCCTTCGATGGTGAGAACACTCTTACGAAACAGCAAAAGATCCTTGCCAAAGCGCAATCCAGCCGAAAGCATCGCATCATCGAGGAGATCGAGCAACCAGCGAAACCCCGGAATACTTGGCTCTCGATACAGGTGTTGGAGTGCCCTGTCCACGACCTGCCGCAAGGCACTCTCATTGGGCTTCGCTTGCGCCATAGCTGCGATGGCTCGGATAATGCGTTGGGGATCGAAGGTCAGTGCTCCCAAGACCAGCTGCATGGTGTGGATGCGCTCCTGCTTCCCGAGGTGTCCGACTAAGCTCCAGTCCAAGATGGCCAGCTGGCCGTTGTCGGTATAGAACAGGTTGCCGGCATGGGGATCAGCATGGAACAGGCTGGCATCTTTTGGCATCCAGATCGGGCGTGCGATCAGGGCATCGATCACCAGGGATGCTAGCTGGTCCCGGGTATTGGGAGGGAGGTGCTTGCCTTCGGTGACCTTATGCCCGCGAATGCGCTCCATGGCGGTGATCCGCGACGTACAAAAGGGCAACAGGGCTGGGATCTTAACGGCTTCCGCATCGGCATAGAAGTGGCCCGCTTCGGCGAGGTGCTGCTGTTCCAGATCTAAGCGAATCTCATTGGCTAGTAATTCGCGAATGGTTTCCAGGGCTTCAGAATAGCGCAGTGTCGGGATACGGTAATAGTCGCAGCGCTCGTCGATAAAGGTGCTGAGCGCGGCCCACACTTCGAGCTCTTCTCCCAGGCATTCTTCGATGCCCGGTTTGAGTATCTTCAGAACGCCTTCTGATGTCTCCGAGTTTGTGCCGTGCCTGACAGTGAACGGAACCACGACCGCCACACTGGCTTCCGCCAAGGCATCAGGTTCCAGGCAGATATCTGCGGTGGAGAGGTCCTTTAACTCGCGGTTGATATCCGCGGTCATGGTGGATACGGCCCTCCTCGGTTCCATGGATTCGAGCGCTTGCAGATGCCGACGTAATTCCGGGGCCAAGCGGCGGTCTCTAGCGACAACTTGCCCGAGCTTATGCAGGGTAGGGCAGTGGCACAGCAGTGCCGCTAGCCGTTCTGACATCGTGGTGTCACTCGGCAGAGCCTGTTGCTGAAGGAGGATAGTGGCTAGCCGCTGGGCGGAGAGATGTTGAAAGAAGAAAAGCAACGCCTCCGCGATCAAGGGTCGATACGCTGCGTAGCATTTCGGGACCAGCGGCGAGATGTCTAGGCCGTAGGTACTATGAAGCGAGTGTTCTCCAGTGGTCACTTTGGGCGACTCAGGCGGTCATCAGGGGTTACGAGGTTCGACATGACCTTAACGGCGTTGGGCGGCGTTTTGCCATCCTTGCGACGGCCTTCTATAGTCCCGTTGTTACCTTGCACCCTCTCGTGGGGGCCAGCCGGCTCGCTATTTGGACTCGTTCCTAACAATGGTGTCGCCGTCATCCAGCTTGCGAAACCGGCGCTCGTGACATTCCTACGCTAGCTTCCTTAGCAGAAGCCCACCGAGTCGCCGGCGACAGCGAGCACAGCGTGGCTCAACGAAACGTTGGATCGCTCAGATGAGCCCAATGCTACATTATGATATGTCTTTCATATCGAGGTAAAGACTGCCTTAATCGGTCAAAGATAAACAGCTGCCCCGCGCTGTCTCGAAGCGCCAGACGATCCCCGAGTTGGGCTAATTCATAGTGTCGCGTCACTCCGGTAGCAGGGGCGTAGGTCACCAAGAGGTTGCCTCGCACGTGAAAGGTCCCATCCCGATAAAAGCCGTCGTTATTGTGGATCCTGAAGCGATGACCTTGGATGACGAGAACGTCTCCAGTAGCGCCTCGCCAGATGCCGCCGAGGGCTTGAGGCGCGTGGCTCTTGTTTATCGCCGGCGGGGAGAGACCGTCAGGGCCCGTCAAGCCGGAGCCCGGTTGTATAAGCGGATAACGTACTCCCGGCACCATAACCGAGGGAGGCAGCCCGTTCCAACCCCATGGTCCTGCTGGCCGAGGGTGAAGATAAGGTGAAAGCGAGCTCTGCCACGTTCCAGGCGAATGCCACGGCGCTACGCCGTGCATGGCATTCCAAATCTTAACCATGGTCAGCATGGCGCGGATCAATACGCCGACATCCTCCGAGCTGAGCGCACGGCCCGATGCGCTAACCGGGGAGAAAATGCTAAGCGCTGAAGCAAGCAGTAGAACGAAGGCTTTCCTTAGCATCCGATGCACCTGTATCCGAGTGTACTGAGGCCGTTATGATGCGACATTCCCCGCGGCTATGCCATCGATAAAAACGTCTTCTGGTGTCAGGACGTGTGAATTCACTGGTGGGTACTTGCGCACCGATGGCGGGATGCATGGCCCGTTGCGATGATGTTGTTGAGAACGATCTGGGCCGATCGGCGGGCCAAGCGGTAGTTTTGCTGCCTTGACGGGATCGAGGTTGACCCAGGTCCTAAAGCTTTCGTACCGACGGTCGATAACCTGTGTGAACGCAGTCCTCCTCCTCCTTCTGCGTGGTACTTTGCCGAGGCATCCGCCTCGGCTTTTTTTTGCGCGGAAAATGGCTCGCGGGCGTTTAAAGTATACTGCCGCCGACAGTCTTTCCGGGTTCGCCGTAGAGCTGTCCGATTTCGGTTCGGCGGTGATAGTTTTGGGAGGTGCGATTGTGATGGAGATAAAGTGCATGACGGTGGGTCTTTTCCAGGTAAACACCTACCTCGTATGCCATCCGAGCAGCGGTGAGTGTGTCATCGTCGATACGGGGGAAGGCGACGAACTCGCCGAGCGTATTTCGCAAATGGTCCCGCGACCGAATATACGTGCGATTCTGTTAACCCACGCCCATCTCGACCACGCGGGCGGACTTTCTGCACTGCAGGCGCGACTGGACATACCCACCTATCTGCCGGAAGCGGAACTTCCGCTCTTCGAAACGCTGCCTCGCCAAGGTGATTGGTTTGGCATGTCTGCCCTCAATCGGCCGTGTGGCCGCATCGATCACACGGTTACCGACGGTCAGGTGATCACACTCGAGACATTTAGCGTGACATTTATCTCCACTCCCGGCCATTCTCCTGGCCAAGGGTGCTATTACACGGACCGAGAGATTTTCGTCGGCGATACCTTGTTTGCCGGTGGTATCGGGCGAACGGATCTGCCCATGGGAGATCCGGCCTTGATGCGTGATAGCCTACGCCGCCTGATGATGCTGCCGGGAGACCTCCAAGTGTTTCCCGGCCATGGACCGCAGACCACTCTAAGACGCGAGTTAGAGAGCAACCCGTTCCTCGGCTATCTTCGCCGTGAAAGAGGCATGCCGCAGGGCACATCCTTTCCGTGGTAGCGACTCTCGGACGGTCTTACCGCGGGTTGCACCCCAGACCCGTCGGATGTAGTGTGCCGGCTGCCCCTGTGGGCTAATCCGAACCCGTGAGCCCTGCCGCCCTTTCCGAAGCACGGTGGGCGCCTTCTCTGTCCCCCACCTGTTGGCGTGCGGCGGCGATGAGAAGCCAACTGCGCGCTCTTGCCGCATTATCCCTGCCGGCAAGAGCCTCTGCCTTGCGTGCCAGCTGTTCCGCCTGCCCAAACTGACCCTGATGGAAGCGGATGATAGCCAATTGATACCACGTCTCGGGATTCCGCGGTTCAATACGCAGCGCCCTTTCCAAGCTCGCGGCGGCGGCTGGGAGCTGACCAGCTTGTTTCTGTCGATCGGCGGTATCGAGCAAGGCCAACACGACAGGGGTTTCGGGTAAGGTAGCCGGCTCCAGCGATGGTTGCTGAGGAGCCTCGGCGCCCGACGATGGCGGCGCTTTTGGCACCGAGGCAGGGGCCTGCTGCGACAGCGCGGGCCGATCAGGTGGCGTTTCCACAGTCGTGCTGCGCTCGACCACCGGGACCTCTCGAGTCGCGGGAGGCGCTGTGGCACAGCCCGCGAGGGCGATGCAGAAGCCAGACGTGATCAATCCAAGATGGGCTATTTTCCACTTGGACCGCATCATCGTTTGGGTCGTTCTCAAGGTTTCCCGCCGTGACGGCCGCCCAGCCCTTGGCACAATGGCAGCCGTGAAAACCTCTCCGTCGGTTCGGGTTCGGCCAACCCGCCAAACACCCCCTGGTACCAAGTGGTTCGGTTGCCTAGGGCTTTGACGCCGATAGTGTCCAAGCAGCCCTGACGAAACGATGACCATGGCATTCAATTTCATCGAAAGAGTTCCCTTACTCGGTAGATGAACGTGTCGCGTGATTTGTCTGCGGGTATCGCCAGACAGGGTGAAGCCTCTGAGGGCATGGTTGCTTGGGCGAAGGGCAGTTGGGCAGAGCCATCGCATTCGGCTGTCGCGCGCCGGCCCTGTGGGTCGACCCAAACGTACTGAATGTCGGGGGGTTGCACGGGAACCAACGGATCGGGGCCCAATGCTTGCATTGTGGCACCCCATACCGTGAGCGCCCCTTGGGCGCCTGTCAGTTGACTCGGGCGATTGTCATCTCGTCCTATCCAGACGACCGCCAAGTGATTACCTGTAAAGCCAGCGAACCAGCTGTCACGCAGGCCGTCGGTCGTGCCCGTTTTCCCCGCCGGCGCGAACTTCCGAGGGATATAGCGGATCAGACTTTGGGCCGTGCCGGAACGCACCACCTCTTGTAGGGCTGTGGTGATAAGGAAGGCGGCCGAGGGATTTACGACTTGATCGATCGCAAGTTCATAGCGTTTCAACGGTGTTCCGTCTGCGGTAAAAACGTCCCGTATGGCTCGCAGGGGGATGCGAAAGCCTCCGGCGGCAAGGGTTTGATACATCTGAGCGACTTCAACGGGTGACAGCGATACTGCTCCTAGCAGCACCGCCGGATAGGCTGACACACGGCGCTCGATTCCCAGCCTGTGCAGGGTGTCGATCACCTCGGGCACCCCTAGCGACATGCCGAGGCGTGCGGTTGCTAGATTGTAAGATCTCGCGAGAGCGGTGTGTAACGGGACAAGCCCGTGGGACTGTCTATCGTAGTTTTGCGGTTCCCATACCCGTCCGTCCTTGCTTCCCACTCGCAGCGGAGCATCGTCCAACGGTGTAGCCAATGTGTATTGACCTGAAGCCAGGGCAGTGAGATAGATTGCGGGCTTTACCAGAGAACCGATCGGCCGGGCCGAGTCGAGCGCGCGGTTGAAGCCGGTCAGCCGAGTGTTACGCCCGCCCACGACGGCGAGGACTTCGCCATCTTCTGCGCTGGTGACGACGACCGCACCCTCAAGGGTCCTCTTGGCGAAATCTCGACTGTGTTCCAATGCTGCCAGCTGTTGCTTTAGCTGCTCTTCGGCAATACGTTGCGTTCTGGGATCGAGGGTCGTATAGATCTGCAACCCCTCACTGGTGAGATCCTCCTCACGGTAGTCGCTTTGCAGTTGTCGCCGAATGAGATCCATGAATGCGGGGTACGGGGAAGGTGCGCCTGGTGGATGCGGTGTGACGCCAAGGGGCGCTTGTTGCAACTGTTCGGTGACCGTATCTGCAAGCGTTTCCTGTGCAATCAGGGCTGCAAGAACCCGATTACGTCGCTCTCTGGCCCGCTCAGCATGACGGCGGGGATTGTAATAGGAAGGTCCGCGTACCAGTGCTACCAACAGCGCCAGCTCAGGCGCTTGTAGTTCCGTGAGTGGCCGCCCGAAGTAGAAAGAACTCGCCAGCCCGAATCCATGGATGGCGCGATTGCCGTCCTGACCTAGATGAACTTCGTTCAGATAGGCCTCAAGTATGTCCGCTTTCTCATAGCGTAGCTCCAATAATATTGCCATAAGGGCTTCTTGAATTTTTCGCCAAAGGCTGCGTTCACTGGTAAGAAAATAATTCTTGACCAGTTGCTGCGTCAGGGTGCTGCCACCCTGAACGACACCGCCCGCCTTTACATTAACCCACAACGCGCGAGCAATGCCGCGCCAGGAGATCCCATGGTGGTCATAGAATTCCTTGTCTTCCATGGCAATGAGCGCATCGATCAGCAGAGGTGGGACCTGATCGATTCGAACGAGCACACGGTCCTCGTGGTGCGCCGGGTAAATGCCGCCGATACGCATGGGTTCTAATCGTACAGGCCCGACGAACCCCCGCATCTTAAGGTCTTCCAGCGTTTGTATCCGCTCCGATTGAAAGTGGATCCTAAGGTTACGGGGCGGTTCCGTTCCGTCCACATACGGAAACCCTCGAGTGCGGATTTCGAATCTGGAACCCAGACGATGATACTCGCCGGTCTGCTCAACAGTGGTTGCCAAACGGTAACCGAGGGCGCGTAATTCCTCTTCGAATTCCCCAGGCCCGAGACGCATGCCAGGATAGAGCTCCAGGGGGCGCGCATAAACATGGGCTGGTAAGGCCCAGCGTTTACCTTCGAATTTGCTTACAATAAGCGCATGGAGATAGATGAGGTAGCCGCTCAGGGCGACCGCGAGCGCCAGGCTCAATTTCAGCAAGAGGCCTAGCTGTCGACCTCTCTGCGTTATCCGTAGAGGGGGCGGTGAGCGGCGTGCTGACGATGTAGCCTTGGCTCGAATCGAGGGACCTCTGCGAGAGCGGTGGGTCATGCGTCGGAACTCGGGTGAACGGGTGGGCGGCGCGGGTGGGAGATGCAGGATTGGCCTTCGCTTGTTAGGCAGCGCCACAAGCCATTGGGTCAGTTCCCATGGAGCGGTAAATGTTGGGTGGAGTGAATCGAACGGTGCCGGGATTTAAAAAGCAAAAAATCGTGCCGTGGTTGCGGGTGAATCGCAGCACGGCCATCCTCCTCCATGGGCTTGCTGGCCTGCGAGATCTCTCTTCGCGCAGAGCGACGATAAGGTTATTCTAGGTGGCCTAGCGACATTCCGCTAGCGCCAGGGTGTCCAAAGGGCCGCGCGAGATTTCGGGCGGTGGTCCTAGATTCGGTAGTTTGATGATATTTGCCGTGTGTCAGCCGATCCTGCGCCGCAAGGGAGGCTGTGCAGACGTCCAGGTCGGCTGGTGCCTACCATGCCTGCCGCACACACCCTTGCAGAAGGGCTTTGGCTGCCGGCGGCTTGGGCATCGATGGTACGCCCCGAAGAACGATCTTGACGAAACGGTGACCATGGCCAGATTTCGCACGGGTTTGGCAAGATAGGGCGCGCGGCGGTTGGCCACCGGAAGCGCCGGGTGCTGCTGGTCGCCCGTAATGGAGGCATTCGGAGCGGCTATGGATGGCTTCTGGTAGTTTGGCTGTGGAATGCCGCCATAGCCAGCACGGTGGTCGTTGAAAAATAGCGAGTCAGCCCCCATGCCTGCGGAAAGCATCGACTTGCTGCAAGCCATGCCGTTGTTCGGGGGGGTGTCCGAGTCCTCCCTGCGCTTGCTGCTGGGCACCTCCCGTGAGCTCGTTTTGCCGAGAGGGAAATTTTTCTTTAGGGAACACGAGCCGGGCACGTCCATGTTCGTCTTAAGAGCGGGCAGAGTTGCCATCGTCAAGTCCTGGGAGGGACGAAGCTACCTGCTGCGTTATCTTGAGCCGGGTGATTGCTTTGGAGAGATGGCACTGCTGGACCTCTATCCGCGCAGCGCTTCCATACTGGCGGTGGCTGACTGCGCAGCCCTTGAGCTCCCGACTGACTCATTGCACCAGCTTTATCTACAAGATTTGGAACAATTCACCCTGATCTTTATGAATATCGGCAGAGAGATTAGCCGCCGGCTGCGCGATGCCGATCGGCGATTATTTGAAGGGGCCATGGCGCGCAACAACCTCGATCCGGATTGGCCGCGCGCCATTTGAGGGGACGTAGCAAGCGAGCGCGCTGCCCACGGTGGACATCTGCACGGGTGTCGCCAGGCTAGGGGGGCGCTATCTCCGCCAAAGCCAGTCTGAGGGCCAGCTCCCGCTCTTGGACCCAACACTGCTGGCGCATGACTTCACGCAAGCCCAAGTGCTCAAGCCGTTCGCGCGGCTGACCGTGGGCGCCCGCCATATAAACTTTGATGCCTTGGGAGAGGGCATCGCGTACCGCTGTTTCCACGGCGACGGCAGTGGTCACACCGATATGTGGCACTTGACTGAGGTCGATCACCACTGCCTGCGCGCCCTCAAGCTTACTGCCCTGTCGGCTGATCGCCGCGGCAGCGCCAAAGACCAGCGGGCCACTGAGGTGCAGCACCTTCAGCCGGCCGGCGCCCTGTTCGAGCAACGATCGCTCGTCGGCGGAGAGTTCGGCACATTGGCCTTCGTCACTCTTGCGTCGGGCCGGCAAGACACACACCCATTCCTCTTGCACATCGGCCAGACGCCGAATCGTCAGGACATTGGCGATGAAGAGCCCGATACCCACAGCCGTGATCAGGTCCACGAACACCGTCACGGCGATGACACCATACATGATGAGGGCACCCTTGACGGACACCCGATGCGCTCGGCTCAGGAATCTCCAGTCAATAATATCGATGCCGACCTTGACCGCGATACCAGCGAGCACCGCCAACGGGATGTGGGCGGTCAATTCTCCTGCCCAGAGCACCACCACAGCAAGGATGGCGGCCCGGGTTAGGCCGGAAAGGGTGGTGCGCCCCCCGGCCTGGATGTTGACCACGGTGCCCATGGTCGCTCCAGCCCCGGGCAAGCCACCAAACAGACCGGAGGCCAGGTTACCCATACCCTGGCCCACTAGTTCTTTATCTGAGTCGAGCGGCTTGCGTGTCAAGCTCGAGGCGATCACCGACGTTAGCAGAGCGTCCACGCAGCCAAGCAACGCCAATACCACCGCATCGATCACGATGATCTGCCACTGTGCGACACTGAACATGGGTATTTGCAGTGACGGCAGCCCGGTCGGAATCTCGCCGATGCGCCGGATATCCTCATCACCGAGCCAATAGATGGCCAACAGGGTCCCGGCTACCAGTGCGATCAGTTGTGGCGGCAACACACGTTTGATCCGCGCCGGCATGAAAAAGAGGATAGCCAAGGTGAAGCCCGCGAGCAGCGCCTCTTGCGGTCTGATGGCTTGTACCAACGTGGGCAGTGCCTGCAAGGCGCCAAGCACACCACCGCCCGGCGCTGGGTGCCCGAGCAACCCGGGCAATTGCAGAATGATGAGGATCAGACCGATCCCGGACATAAACCCAGAGATGACGATATACGGCATCATGGTGACATAACGGCCGAGCTTCATGGCACCGAAGGCCAGTTGGAAGACGCCGGTCAGCATGACCACCGTGAAAGCCATCGCCATCCCGTGCTCGGGGTCGGCTGCGATCAAGGATGCGATCACCGCCGTGAAGACCACGGTCATAGGGCCGGTGGGCTCGGAGATGAGGGCTGGAGTGCCGCCAAATAGGGCGGCGAATAGACCGATCAAGACCGCTCCGTAGAGACCCGCTTCGGCTCCCGCCCCGGAGGCCACGCCAAAGGCTAAAGCCATGGGTAGCGCGATAACGGCGGCTGTGACGCCGCCGAAAAGATCGCCGCGCAGATTGTCGAAACGGATCTCATTAACGATGCGCATTCCCCTCTCCGGTACAACTGACTGCAGTATAGTATCGGGGGCGGTTGCCTCGACTACTAATCGATGTTTTCTAGCCTTTATATAGACTAATGTTTATGGTTCCGGTCAGCCGACGACCTTGCCTAGACCGCCATCGCCGAGCTGTCGCCTCGTTGGGAAGGGCATCGTTCCATTCCCTCCTTCGGGTAGGGTTCGGGATTCGTGCCCGATCATTCTTGGCGCGGAGCGGTTCGGCGGCGCCAAGATCAAGCGACCGAAGCAAGACGATGAGTTTCTGGCAACGCCTTTGTCACCGTATAGATCGCACCTGAATTCAGGCGCCACCTGCGCATAACCGATTGATGCTAGTATCCTAACCCGATAGATGCCAGCGGGGTCTAAACGGTCAGCACGTTTGTTTCTACTCTTATTCTGGTAAGCGCTTCAAGCCGTAGGCGGTTTCCTTTTCAGTAAACAGATTGGCAGCTTCCTGCTGAGCAAGGAAGAAGTAGTCTTTTGGGATACTCATGTGCTCCGGAGAAACAGTCATGCTTTCCAAGTTCTTTGGCCGTAGCACGCGCAGTGGTTTGAAATAATAATGTTTCCCATCTATCTCCATAGCGCGTTTGCCTGCTGTTTCCAAAAGTCGGTTGATGAGTGTCGCCCGGGAAAGAACCTTAATGTTGGGCAGGCTTAACTGCAAGTCATTTACCAAAAAATTCATCTCAATGCTGTTCAACAAAAAGGCAAACGGATGATTGCTGTAAATTTTGTCTATTTCGTCATGATAGTTGTAATCGCTGAAATCGACAGCGATGATCTCATCGACCACAGGATTCTCAAACAACGAACGCAAGGGCGTGTTATTACTATAACCCCCCTCTAGATAGTATTCATTTTGTATTTTGATCGCCTTAAAATACGGGATAGTGGTAAGGCCGGCCAGAAAAACTTCCAGGAACGCATCTATCGACTCGCCATTTATTTCATTCATAATTTCATTGATGTTGAAATAGTGACTTTGTCGTTTGCTGACGTTGGTGGTCATGATATCCCATCTGAGCGAGCCTAAATGCTCATGCAGATGTTGCTGTCGCCGCGGGTCGTCTAACAACAAGGAACGCCGACATCTTTGCTTATCTACGGTAAAGAGGTGAGAGCCGGTCGGTATAAGTGTGGGTCTCAGCCCGGAGAAGTTTGCGAAAACGTTGAAAATATCCTTTAGATTACCTCGGAATATCTGGGTCAGGATCGGTGGTAATTCCTCTCTCTCCCAGTCCCAAAGTAGATAATCCAGCACGATGTTGTTGCCCGAGCTGGTAGAAACGATATGGTGAACGGGGATGTGGTTTTTCTTGAGCCAGATGAGCGTGCCAGCAGTATAGAAGCTTCGGTATCCGCCTCCAGAAGCTACGAATCCATAGGTTTTCATATACTTAGTCCTCGCCACGAAGGGGTGGCAGTTCTCCAGTGGCCACGAAACGCCTGTAGTCCTGTAGGATCAGTTCATGGTCAAATGCCAGCGGTTGCGGCAGGTCTTTGGGGTCGCACACCCAGACCCGTTTGGCATCGTCCGCTGCACGGGGCTCACCCCACGCACGGCCGATGAATACCAGGCTGACGGTGTGCCCGCGGGGGTCACGGGCGGGTGCACCGTACACGCCCATCAGGCGTTGTAAGCGCACGCGCAGTCCGGTCTCCTCTGCCGCCTCCCGCGTTGCGGCGTGTTCTACGCGCTCGCCTACGTCGACAAAGCCACCAGGCAGAGCCCAGCCGTAAGGCGGATTTCGACGCTCGATAAGTACGATGGGCTTTTGTGGACGGTCCGTGAGTTCAATGATGATGTCGACAGTCAACAGTGGTGTTTTGGGCTGAGACATGGAGGTTGGCTAGGAGGTTGTCAAATGACCGTAACGAGTAACCCGAGATGCAGGTGGCCGGTGCGCAGCCGCGGGACCTATCCAATACATAGACAAGCGGGGAGCACCGCCCAACCCCGCTAGCGCGTGTCGCTCACCTTATCACTCTGATCGATGAATTCCAGACCGTTGCCGTCCGGATCGCGGCAAAATAACGCATGCCTGCGAGAACGACTTTGAGTGTAGGGTAGCTGAGCGGCTTGCAGGGCGATTTGTAGCTGAGCGATGTTCGTGGTTTTCAGTGCGACATGGCGGTCGTGGCCAATGTGAACAGGTCGGCCTGAGATGGGATCGGGGTTCGGAAGCTGGAGGAGGTGAATCTGGTTGTCGCCAACATTGAGCCAGGCGCCCGGATACCCAAGATCCGGTCGCTGGCAGTCGATGGTCAATCCTAATACGCCGCAGTAGAAAGCGAGGGAGCGTTCGAGATCCCGTACCAAGACGCTGGCATGGTGCAAGCCGGTGATGAGGGGCACTGATAAGGTGCTCTGCAATGTCATAACACCGTCCATAAACTCTAGCGTTTCATCGGTTGGCAGCAGTGGGTGTTCGGGTGACCCGCGCTTAGTGTAACCCAACCCTTCAGCTGGGCTAGAAGCATCGTCATTGCCGCGTAGGTAGGCCGCTCGGCAGTGAATCGATGCCAGCCACCGGGATGCGGGCTAGCGTGTTGGCCTAAAGCGCTGGCTGCTGGCGGAACACCCTATAGGCTTCTCGATGGTAAAGGCAAGTCGGGTGAGAGGCAAGCCGGCGGCGCGGCGCGTCAAAAGCAACTCACGTGCGACCGCAAACAAATCCTCCAGCTCCGCTCAAATAGAGGAGAGGAACGAGCACCGCCCAACGCCGCCATCGTGTCGTGTAGCAGATTTTTTCGCAAGCTCTCAGTCCCTATCTCTGCTTACCCATTCAAGTTCGCGTCTCGTCCAACCAGATTTCCTTCTTTCCATGGATGTAGCGCAAACTGTTTGGGCGACAGGGGCATTCGAAGGCAATGGGGAATTCCTGAATTTTCCCTTGGTTTTTCAACTCGAATAATCTCGGCACCATCTTGTCACGCAAATCCTCTGGGCTGATCGGATTTATAAAAATACGTGTGCCGCCTTCAAAGCCGGCCGGATTGCTGGTTCGCCAACGAATCAGAATATGCCACGGGATGTTTTCTGTAGCGTCGATTGGACTGTAATACCATTCTTCATTACAAGGTATCTGACTGCCCATTGCCGCATGGCAGGCATGCACGATATCGCTGATCCCGCGAAGCTCCTCCTCAGTATGATGTTGCGGCATCGAATTTTCGCTCTTCGAGTAAATTGCGATAGTGGGATAGCGTCTACCGATCTCGGCATAAGCAATAGCGTAGGCGTTTTCTGCAAAGACTAGGTTATGGTAGCTATGAAAATTCGCACCCTTTTCATTGTAGACGTTATTATTTTTTCGGTACCTTTCGAGCTCGCGCTCTAGCGCTACACCCCACTCATCGATGGCCACCAACTGTTTATGTAAGTGATCGAACGAGGCTCCAGCGTTGGCCAGCCAGTTCTGAAACACGCTGATATATCTTACATAGCGATTTTCTTTAAAGATATTTTTTATTGCCTCGATGGTAAAAACAAAATAACGGAAATGCTGCTCTGGGGTCATTTCTCCGGAGGAGAGCAGCTCGACATCATACTTTGCCTTTGGTTTGAAATGACGGTTGGCTACTATCAATTCGTGGCCACCGCCAAAAAATGCATCAGCTATTTGCAGTTTTTGCTCCGTACTGGTGTTCTTTATGTCTTCCTCAGTATGGCCTGAAGCCAGAAGTTTAAAATTGATGACATTTAAAACATGCTCGATACCTTTGGCCGTAGAAAGATAGTCATTTTTTCGTCTCAGAAGATTATCATTCAATTGATAGTTATGGTTTTTTGACCAGTACTCATAGGTAACGATCTCAAACAGGTTTGGTATACGGCGGAATTCTGCACGGGTGTCGAAAAGCTGTTCTGCGTGAAGATCGTAAAGAATCTCGTAGTGTCCGTTGTGGTTCACTAGCCGTGCTTTTTCAGGCGGCGTGGCGAGGTAATTGGCTTCGCAAAAACTACAATAGTTCTCGGGTGTCTGCTTTTTAATTTTCTTTGCGGATTGTGGTATGAGGTTCGTGATCGGCTTCTTCCCTCGACCAGGAACGGTCCAAACCTCCGTTCCAGTGAAAGGGTTTACCTGCTTGATCGTTCCATCTGGCATTTTGTAATAGTTCTCAAAAAGGTTTGTCATGCGTCAATCCTCTTTCAGTCGGTGCAATTTGGGCTGTTGAAAAGTCAACTTGCACTGGCTTTGTATGGGTTCGCGGGTGGGGCAGATGCGGCCTACCACTTCACAGGGACTGCTTTATCGTCCAAGCCCTTTCGCCTACAGGGGGTGAGGGGGGACTGATCGGTTACGTCCAGAAACAACTTAGAGCGGTCTGGCCATGGTGATCGTTTCGTCAGGGTTGCTCTCGAGTACACCGTTGGCACCCAAGCCTTCGGTAGCCGACCCCTTGGTGCAAGGGTGTGTGCGGCAAGGATGCCGGACCCAAGCCGACAGGGACGTCTTCACGGCCTCCCTTGCCCCAAGGGGTCGGCTGCCCCAAGGGCCAAGGTCATCCAGCGACCGAAACGATGACCAACGCCAGCAATTTTTTTCGTGGTTATGGGTTCATGGCGGTTGGCCGCTCCGGGCAGATTGGCAACGGTCTCTTGTGCGACCCCTCAGCGCCAGAAGGGATGTGACGGGGCACTTGTGCAGCGCCGAGACTCTGGACTCCCAAACGCGACGATGATCCCAGCCACAGCAAGGGAGCCAGTAGCTGCCGCTAGAGGGTGTCTCATGCCGACCAAAGTGTGGCTGTTGTCGATGTGCCGTGATTATTATCCTGTCCGGTTTTTTGCGGGCAAGTCATTATTATAGTATCGAGGCGCTCAAGGTTGGATGAGCAGTCCTTCGCGTGAAGATCAAACGTACTCGGCGCTGCAGCCGACGAATCCAGCTGTCATGTTTTCCTCCTCGGGTTGCGTGCAAGGCTGGTTTGCGAACTGAGCTTGGCCGTTAAGCGCATAGAATTCGCAGCCGCGGCCGAATCGAACACAATGGAGGTACGTGATACTCTAGGCAAAATTGCAGGGCGATGGTTGGTGTCTGCGCGCAACTCGCAGTAGTCACCCTTGCCACCTTTCCGAGCCCCGTCCGAGTCACGTGCTGGCTACACCAGCCGATAGCTGGGGGCTCCTGGAACGGGCAACAGCGCTTCGCAGCAAGCGGGGTGGGAGTAGGGAGACCCTATGCAAGCGGTTTTATACGGTTTTTTCACAACCTCAAAGTCGAGGAGATGAACCGAGCGGCTATTGAATGCCATCTCGAGGAGTGATCCTTCGCCGTTCTTGTCAGAACGTTTATGGAGAGTTCTGCCCGTGCAGTCTAGTGCGTTGGAGATCGACATGGCGTCGCTGATCCAGCGCTATCCTTGCCTGCTGTTGGATGCGTACGGTGTGCTGCTCGATAAAGCAGGGCCGCTTCCAGGTGCTGGCGCGCTGATCCAATACCTCAACGCCACCGGCAAACCTTACTATGTTCTGAGCAACACGGCCAGTACCTTGCCGCAGCGGATGGCTCAGTCGTTGGAGGATATCGGGCTGCCTGTGCCGCCACAACGCTTGATCACTTCGGGCCTGTTGCTCTCACCCTACTTCCAACGCTACGGCCTCGTCGGTGGGGGTTGTATCGTGCTGGGAACAGAGGACTCGGTGGCCTATGTGACGCAGGCCGGGGGAACTGTGGTTTCCCCCGATACACGCGAGCCGGTGGATGCGGTTATCATCGCCGATCAGGCTGGATTTCCATTACTTGAGGCGCTCGATGACACCCTTAGCGTGGTACTACGTGAATTTGATCGGCAAGCGCCTCTGCACTTGGTGCTGTGCAATCCTGATCTCATTTATCCGCGTTCCCCAGGTCGCTTCGGCTTTACGGCAGGAGGGTTCGCGGCGATGTTCGAGTCGGTGTTACGCGAGCGTTATCCGGAGCAATCTCATGGGTTCGTGCGTCTGGGAAAGCCCTTTCAGATGATGTTCGAGGAAGCGGTGGTTAGAGCTGGGACGCGGGATTTGGTGATGATCGGTGACCAGCTGGCGACGGATATTCTGGGAGCAAACCGGTTCGGTATCGATTCGGTGCTGGTGAGCACCGGATTGGGATCGGCTGCTCGTAAGATTCGCCGGAAAGGCGGCATCTTACCGAACTACGTGTTGTCTTCTCTGTGCTTGCCTCAGAACTTGTGAGTAAACCTGCTCACAATCCGATAGCGGCGTTGGGCGGTGCTCGCTCCTCGCCTATCTATCTGATATGTCTCTCGGCTTGGCGCCGTCCGCCCGGCTCTCGGGCTGCTCGCGACGGTTTTTTCAGAACCTCTCAGTGACTTAGCAGGAGCGTGACGTGCCATTGAATCGATACGCCGGGGTTGGCACGGAGGTGCACCGGAGTCGGAACTTTATCTAAAATGGCAGGCTAATTGTGCGAGGTGCGAACGCGTGCGCCTACCGGTCTTGATGTGCGGCGGAGTAGAATTGCGGAGATCACGCATATGACGGGAAGAAAGAAGACTGTTGAAGCGAAAGCCACAGGGATGAACAAGAGAGTTACCAGTCTTGAGACGGCCGCTAGTGCAGAGGCAACCGCTGCTGTCAAAGCTGCTAAGAAGCCCGCAAGAACCTCGCGGACGACGCGAAAGCCGGCGGATACGACGAAGCCGGCCAGTCAGGTCGTAGAGACGACTGGCCGGGCCGCCGTCCACGATTCAGATAGCCAGCCACCCACTAGCGCGGTACTGTCGGCAGGGGCTACTCGGGAGGTCATTAAGTCGAATCGGACCATTACGGCCCAGGAGCGTTGGAGTATGATCTCCGAAAGCGCCTATTACCGGGCCGAGAGACGCGGATTTCTGGGGGGTAACCCGGCCGACGACTGGGCAGCTGCGGAAGCGGAGATCGATGCCGAACTAGCACGGACAAATACAGTGGTTAAGCCGTAGCGTGCCGCAGAAAGGCGGGGATGCTGTGCGGGGTCGGATGGGCAACAAGGGGGAGCTCGTCTGTAGGTCCTGCAGATCCCGATGGGTATCTGCTCTCTAAGGGGGGCGCACCATTTTCCATTCTCTACTGTTGAGAAGCTTAGAGGCCGATTTTGAAAACGACCGCGTTAGCCTTAGGGACGTTGCGCGGTCGGTGGCTCGACATCGAATCATCTGGGAAGCGATTTCGAACGCCGGCCAGCCGGTGCCACTGGGTTAGGCTTCTTAGTGATTGATTTTCTTGATTTTTAGAGATAGGATGATGGGCGTCAATTATATTTGCTACCATTCCCCTCCTTCGGGTATGTCATGAAAACGCTTTTTCTCACTAATGAATACCCCCCGCACATCTATGGTGGTGCCGGCGTCCATGTCGAGTATCTCTCGCGAGAGCTCGCCAAGCTTATGTCGGTGGAAGTCAGATGTTTTGGGGAACAACGATACCAGTCTGAGCACTTACAAGTGACGGGATTTGGTTTCGACCAACAGGCGTTCCGCAACACCGATCAAAAACTCCGTAGCCCTTTGCAGGCGTTGGGTCGATGTGTTGGTTTCAATGCGGAGCCGATTGATACCGACATGGTCCACTGTCACACCTGGTACACGCATTTTGGTGGTATCGTCGCGAAAAAGGCTTATGGCATTCCGCTATTCATCACCACCCATTCTTTAGAGCCACTGCGACCGTGGAAACGTGAGCAGCTAGGATTGGGTTACGATCTGTCATGTTGGATCGAAAAGACAGCCCTTGAAATGGCGGATGGAATTATTGCCGTCTCGGAGAGCATGAAGCGCGATCTATTGGAGCTGTTCGATATCGATCCGCGACGCGTTCGGGTTATCTACAATGGCATCGACATAGAGGAATACCGACCGGTGGTGAGTAGGGATGCTCTGCGCCGGTTTGGGATTGATCCTGATTTGCCCTACGTTTTATTTGTGGGGCGTATCACGCGCCAAAAAGGCATTATTCATCTCATCAATGCCATTAAGTACCTTGAACCCAACACTCAGGTCGTGCTTTGTGCGGGGGCGCCGGATACTCAGGAAATAGCCACAGAAATGGAACGCGGTGTACGGGCTATTCAACAGACCCATAGCCGTGTCCTGTGGATTACTGAGATACTCGATAAACCGTCTCTCATTGAGTTGTATTCGCACGCGGCAGTGTTTTGCTGCCCGTCCATCTACGAACCCTTCGGTATCATTATCCTAGAGGCGATGGCGTGTGGTACGCCGGTGGTTGCCAGTGCGGTGGGGGGAATTAAAGAGGTGGTAGTGGATGGCATTACCGGGATCTTGGTCGGTTTAGATCAATATAGCGAAAGCCCTTTCGAACCTAAGAATCCGGAGGCATTTGCCCGCGATCTGGCGGCGCCCATTAATCGACTGATAGGAGACGGGGACCTGCGGCGACAGATGAGTGAGGCGGGTAGGAAGCGTGCTATTGAGCTGTTTAGTTGGCGTGCTATCGCGAAGCAGGTTTATGAATTTTATCAGGAGCTAGCGGCTCGACGCACAAGTTAATCGAACCCACCGCAACGAGGATGGCCGGCACGGGTGCTGGCGCAGACCGTAAGGGGCGAGACCTCAGAGCTTGTGAAAAACCGTCGCGAGCGGCATGAGAGCCAGGCGGACGGCGCGCGGCGACGAAACATATCAAATAGATAGGCGAGGAGCGAGCACCGTCCAACGCGGCTATCGGGTCGTGTAGCAGGTTTTTTCACAAGCTCTCAGTGTCTACCACACATCGTCTAACCGTGGTGGCGAGTGGTGAGGCTTAAACTCACACCATAGCGGGAGTTCAGACCAAGATGCCACAGGCAGAGAGCATCGTAATCGTTGATAAATATGGCGCGCCGCTACCGGGCGCTTCGCAGGAGGCTAAATTGCCGCCGTTTCGGCCGGTCATAATTGAGAACGTGACCCCTGAACTTGATGGTGGCCGATACGCCGTCAAAAGGGAGGTGGGTGAGCGCGTCACGGTCGAAGCGGATATTTTTGCCGAGGGCCATGGGTTACTGGCAGCGCGGCTGCGATTCAGAAAGAAGGGCCCGCACTCCTGGTGCGAGGTGGCGATGTGCAAGGAGATGAATGAGCGCTGGAGCGCAAGTTTCGTGGTTGCTGAGGTAGGACGGTATCAATACACCGTTCTCGCTTACCCCGATGGGTTTCGCACTTGGCTGGAAGAGGGTCGCAAGAAGCATCAGGCCGGCATTGCGCTGACGAGCGAGTTGCTCGAAGGGAAAGAGCTGATCGAGACCGCACGACAGCGTGCTGAAGAAGTCGACCGTATCCTGTACGACGAGTTCTTGAAACGCATCGATGCTGCCGACAACCAGGGTCAGGTGTTGGAAATCGTTGGTGCCGATGGATTTCTAACGCTCATGGACCGGTATGCAGACCGCAGCCATCTGACCGAGTATACGCCGTGTCTGGAGATTATCGTCGATCGCAGCCGGGCCCGCTATGCTGCTTGGTATGAGATGTTTCCTCGCTCCCAAGGTCGGGTGAAGGGCAAGAGCGGGACGTTCAAGGATTGTGAAGGGCGCTTACCCGATATCAAGGCAATGGGATTTGATGTCATTTATTTCCCACCGATTCACCCGATCGGGCTGACAAATCGCAAGGGACCTAATAATTCGCTGCGGGCCGGCCCAGAGGATCCCGGTTGTCCCTATGCCATAGGGAACCAAGACGGTGGGCACAAGTCGGTAGAGCCTAGCTTGGGTACGCTCTCAGATTTTGAAGCATTTGTTCGCAAGTGCCGCGAGCTGGATATGGAAGTGGCGTTGGATTTTGCCATTCAGTGCTCTCCCGATCACCCCTATGTGGTCGAGCATCCCGAATGGTTTCTAAAACGGCCAGATGGCACCATCAAGTATGCAGAGAACCCTCCAAAAAAGTATGAAGATATTTATCCTCTGAATTTTTATTGCGAGGATCGCGCGGGTTTATGGAATGAGATGAAAAATATCATCGAATTCTGGATCCTGCATGGGGTAAATATTTTTCGGGTCGATAATCCACACACGAAGCCCGTGGTGTTTTGGGAGTGGTTGATAGAGGCCGTCCAGGCGAAGCATCCCCAGGTTATTTTCTTATCGGAGGCCTTCACACACCCAAAAATGATGCGTTCGCTGGCCAAAGTGGGATTTGCTCAGTCGTATACATATTTTACTTGGCGCAACTACAAACATGAGTTGGTAGATTACTTTACTGAACTGACACAGGGACCTATGCGAGAGTACTTTCGCGGCAACCTGTTTACCAATACGCCGGACATTTTGCCAACCTTGCTTCAGGAGGGGGGACGTCCAGGGTTTAAAATGCGTGCGACCCTGGCGGCAACTTTGTCTTCAGTTTACGGAATTTATAGTGGTTTCGAGCTGTGTGAAGGCAAAGCTCTGCCTGGCAGAGAGGAGTACCTTGATTCAGAGAAATATCAGTATCAGGTTTGGGATTGGAATCGGCCAGGGAATATTAAGAGCTATATTGCAACGCTCAACCAGATTCGCCAGGAAAATCCCGCTCTGCACGAGTATGATAATCTTGAGTTCTACCATGCGGAAAACGACCATATCATTGTGTATGGAAAGCAGACAGCCAATAAAGATAATATTATCATTGTTGTTGTTAATCTCGATCCGTTTCGCACGCATGATTCCTTTGTCTACCTACCCATCGATAGCTTTGGAATTCAGCCCCAGGAAAGCTACCAGGTGCTAGACCTCATTACGGGTGCACGTTTTCGCTGGCAGGGCGAGAAGAACTACGTGCGACTCGATCCCCACGTGGAAGTAGCCCATATCTTGCGTCTCCAGCGGTAGCGGCCCATGCCTGCGGTATCAGACCGGGCGCGGCGTCGCTCGTTTTGGGTGCTGCTGGCTTTAGCCTGCTTTTTTTGGGCAGCAGGAGAGAGCTACGGCGGCCAGGCATCGTTGCCTTGGCAGGGAAGTATCGTAGCGCCAGCTCGGGGGGTAAACGGCATGGTCGCCACACAAGAGGCGCAGGCGACCCGTATCGGTGTAGAGGTGCTTAACAGGGGCGGAAACGCGGTGGATGCGGGGGTGGCGATCGGGTTTGCCCTCGCCGTCACCCTGCCTGAGGCGGGGAATCTGGGTGGGGGCGGCTTCATGTTGATTCACCGCGGAGAGACCGAGGAGACCGTGGTCATCGATTATCGGGAGACGGCACCGGGGAGGGCGAGCCGGGATATGTTCCTCGATGAGCAAGGGGAAGTAGACCTGATGCGGGTGCAGTTTAGCCACCTTGCGGCAGGAGTCCCGGGCACAGTGGCCGGATTGGCATTGGCTCAGGCACGCTATGGCGCCTTATCCCTCAAGGAAGTTCTTGCTCCTGCTATCGCCTTGGCACAAGAGGGGATTGTGGTCAGTCCCGAGCTGGCGGCGTCACTGTCGGCGGCCAGCGCGCATCTGCGCCGTTGGCCGGAGACCGCGCGGATATTTTTCAAGCCAGATGGTTCGCCTTACCGTGTGGGGGAGCGCTTCGTGCAACGCGATCTCGCGAGATCCCTACAGCAGATTGCCGAGCAGGGACCCACCGCCTTCTACGAGGGTGCGGTGGCTGAAAAAATTGCTAGGGAGATGAAGGTTCATGGCGGTCTCATCACCAAAGCAGATCTGCGAGGCTTCCACGCCATCATGCGCCAACCCGTGGTCGGCACTTATCGAGGCTACAGGATCCGGTCCGTGCCGCCGCCGAGCTCCGGAGGCGTCCACTTAATTCAGTTGCTCAATCTGCTGGAAGGTTTTCCCATGGGCCAGCTGGGGGTTAACAGCGTGGATACCATCCACCTGATGGCCGAGGCTATGAAACTCGTCTACGCCGATCGGAGTCGCTATCTCGGGGATCCCGACTTTGTCACGGTTCCCGTGTCGGGCCTCATCGCAAAGGATTATGCCGCCCAATCGAGGCTGCGAATTGACGGAATCCAAGCTCGCCCCTCGGACGCGATCGCGCCGGGCGATCCGCTGTGTTGTGAAAGCGCGCAGACGACCCATTATTCCGTCATGGATGCTGCCGGCAACGTGGTGTCGAACACCTATACCCTCAACTTTGCCTATGGGAGCGGTATCGTCGTGGGGGGCACCGGTATCTTGCTTAATAACCAAATGGGCGACTTCTCAGCCAAGGCCGGGGCAGCCAATGCCTATGGCCTGGTGGGCGGGGAGGCAAACGCCGTGAGGCCGGGCAAGCGTCCGTTGAGCTCCATGACGCCAACCATCGTGTTCAAAGATGGTCGCCCGATTCTGGCGACCGGTACACCAGGGGGGAGCCGGATCATCACCACAGTGTTGCAGGTTATCCTGAATGTCATCGACCACGGCATGGAAATCGCGGCGGCCACGGCGGCACCGAGGGTCCATCACCAATGGTTGCCGGACGTGCTGCAGGTGGAGCCAGGACTCCGGGTTGAGACGTTGGCGCAACTTGCTAAGAGGGGTCACGAGATCGAAATGCGCGATGCCATGGGTAGCGTGCAGTCCATCGTGCGTGATGGAAATGGTTTCTTGGGTGTATCGGATCCACGCACGCCGGGAGGTTTGGCTTTGGGCTATTGATGGCTTTGCTGGTGGGGTGCATGGGTTCCCACTGACGGTGGCGCTTATTATCGGTGGCTCTAGCGGGATAGGCTTGGCTACCGCCAGAGCCTTTCTACGGCGCCCTATCAGCGGGGCGTTCATCTCCCAGAACCCCCGAGAACGGCTTGCCGAGGTACACGATTAGCTCAATTTCATGAGGCAGGTCGAATCGCTTGCCGTCGACGTGCGTGGCTGCTTTGAAGTGGAGATGGAATGAATGACGAAGAAAGAGAATCTCACGGCCCGTGAGGCCGAGTGTAAGACAGCTGATGACTTCGTGGCGCTCGCCCGCGAGGCGCTGAAAAAGCCAGCGGACAAGAAATACGCACGGGAACTCCTCGGTAAGGCTGAAATGCAATGCCAGTTTCCTGCCGATTACGTGCGCGTGGCAGAGTTGGCAGCCACCAAGGTGGGTGACAAAGGTTACGCTCGAGATCTTTACCAGCAGGCCGAAGAGGCTTGCTTTGAAGGCCAGGAGTTCGCTGCCGTCGGTCACAGTGTGGCGGTGGCGCTGGGGGATAAGGAGAAGGCTCGTGAACTGCTGGAGAAAGCGGCCGCTGAGGCGAAGGAGCCGTCGGACTTCTTGGCTATCGCCCAGCACGCGCGAGCGGACCTGGGCGATGAGGAGTTGGCAAAAGCCCTGTTGGCCAAGGTGGAAGCGAAGTGCAAGTCCCTAGAGGATTTTCGTGCACTGGCGCAGTCGATCATAGCAGAGCAAAAGGACGCTGTGACGGCCAAGGCGTTATATCAGAAGGCGGCACGCTTCTGTGGTGAGATCGCAGACACGGTGGCCTTTGCCGCGGGGGCGGTAGACCTTTTCGGCGATAAGGACTGGGCGCGCAACACGCTGCAGGAGGCTGAAACCGACTGCCAATTCACCAAGGACTTCGTCGCGCTCGCCGAGGGATACGCGCGGCTATTCGACGACAACGAGAAGGTCTCGGCTCTGCTGGAGCAGGCGGCGGAATTCGCCATGACGGGTGAGGAACTGGTTGACCTAGCGGACGGGTATTGGCGTTTACTCAAAGACAAAGAGGCTGCGGGTAGCGCCTATGAGAAGGCCCTGGCAGAAATCAAATCGACACCGGAACTGCTAGCGCTTGCCAAGAAGGCGGCCACGGAGCTTGAGAACGCAACCTTGGCTAACCAGGCTTACAGCAAGGCAGAAAGCAAGATGACCAGTGCCAAGGACCTCGCCGCGTTGGCGCAAGCCATGCTCGAGGATCTTGGGGATCCCAGCTTCGCCGCCGAGGTATACAAGCGGGCTGAGGAAAAGTTATCCGCCCCCAATGAGTTGATCAGCCTGGCCGATGAGGTAATGCGCAACCTAAAGGACAGCGAGCGTGCAGCGGCCCTCTATCAGCGCGCGTTAGATAAGACCCATGGCTTTGGTGCCTTGATCAAGCTGGCGGATGCCGTTGCGGTAGGCCTTGACGCGGTTGCTCTGGAACGGACCATACTCGACAAAGCAGCGGGCACGGCTCAGTCGACCCTGGAATTTCTCGAACTTGCCGATCGCATGGGCACTCGGGTTGGCGATACGGCCCTCGAGGAACAAATGCTGAAGGCCGCCGAGGAGCGCGTGACTAACCTCGATGAGATGCGCAAAGTGGCTGAGGCCGTCAAAGGGAAGCGCCCCGATGATAAGTCGTGGATCGCTCGGGTGGACGAGAAGCTGGCCAAACGCGAAGCGAACCAAGCGAAGTATGCCGCCTTTCTGAAGCTCGAAAAGGAGATGCAAACGTTCAAGCAGAATCTTAGCCTGGTGGACCGAGTCATGGCGGAGCTTGAGGATCCGTTTTACGCGCGTAAACTGCTGGTTGCCGCCGAACAACGTCTGGCGTCGGAACCGTTCGATTTCACTAACTACCGGCTCCTGATCGCTGCCATTAATCGGCATCTGCAGGACCATGGATGGCTGGAACGGTTACTCGATCACTGCGCAGCGAAAAGCGACCGATTCACGACCTTACGTGAGGTGGGTACGACTGCGGTGCAGGAACTGGGAAGCACGGGAACCGGTGCACGATCGGCGCGACAGTACTATGAAGCCTGGGAACGATCACTTCGTGATGCCGGAGAAACCGTTAAAGCCTATGAGTTCACCAAGTTGGCTGAAGCTGTTCGACAGGATGTGCAGGATGCCGCATGGTGCGAGCGGTTGCTCGACGAGGCCGAGCAGCGAGCGTCGGACCATTTTGCCTATGCACATCTGGGCCATCTTGTGGCTACCATGGGTGACGAATCACGGGCCGTTAAGCTCTATGAACAAGCGGCTCGGGCGTGCGCTACGGGTGTGCAATATATCCAGTTGGCGAATCGCTTACGGCAATATGGGTTGGATCGCGATGTATTGCGCAGGATCTACGCCATCGGTCAACAGAACCTCGAGTCGGATCAGGAGCGCTTGCGTTGGGCCGAGGGGATCTTTGATGTGTTGCAGGATCGGCAATGGGCATCGGAGGTGTACGCTGGACTGGCCGAGTCGATGAGGAGGGAGCCGGCGCGGCGAGCATGGCTGGCCAGTCGTGCGTCGAGGCTTGAGCGTCGGTTCTACTAGGGGCGTGGAGATCGTTCCGCGGTTTCAACCTCAAAGGTCACGGAAAGATCCACTACGCTGCTCGATCGCTGAGTGGGACGGTGTCGCTCCTCAACTATCGGATTCATATGACTGGTCGCTGCGTGGCGTCCGCCTGGCTCTCGGGCCGCTCCTCGCCACGATTTCTTCACAACCCTCGCTCATCGGCACAAACAAAAGACCCCGCCGAAGCGGGGCCATCAGCCCAAGGGGAGGATGGGCCATTAAGGAGGAGCCAGCTAAGCTGGCGAGACCTATTATCCACAGGTTCGGTGGCGCGCTCATTGAGAATTATCAATCTGGGGAACGCATCGAGCGACCCTGCTTTCCGTGAGGCTGTCATGAAACGATGGGGCGCGACACCGCGCTGAGCTGCCTCAGAAGCTGTTTCAAGAATGTCGCGAGCGCCGGAGTCGCGGGCGCGCGGTGGCGGCAAAATCGTCCGGAACGATTTTGAACAGCGTTAAGCTGGCCCCGAAGGGGCTCGCCCCAAGGATGGGGCGAGTAACCACCGCAGTGTACAAGGGAGTACATGAGGATTCTGAGCCGCTGTGCAACGCGCTCAGAGGTTGTGAAAAAACCTCTCAGGCAGGCGACGGGGCATTAACATGGCTATTGGGACAGGACACAATGCAATCATGACGTGATTGTCCGTGGCTGACGAGAAAATTCACTATGGCCAAGAAACGCAAGCTGCAGGCGTCCCGGCAACCCATCGACACCCTCGCGACTGAGGCAATAGCCCATCTGCGCGGTGCTCGGTGGCGGGAGGCAATCGAGTGTTACAAGAAACTCTTGAAACAAGAGCAGCGATCAGAGTGGCGGGAAGCTCTGGCCGAGGCCTATTTGGGTCGGGCCGAGCAGCTCGCCAGCAAGGGCTTGCCTAAGGAGGCGGCGGCGCTGTGGGAAAATATGGCTGGTCTGTGTGGGCAGCATCATTTGGAACGCTACATCGACTGGTTGTTGCAGGCCGGTCGGCTTGGCAGGGCGTTGAGGTTTTTTGCCGAAGCGGATGGGGCCTTTCGAGAGGATCCCGCGGGAGAACGGTTGGCTTCTCGGCTGGCCGGTCTGTTGGTGTCTGGCCAGCTCGAGGATGCCGAAGGTTTACCCGACAACGTTCCACTTGTGCAGCACCGTGCGAGCATGCTTGCGGCTATGGCTGCCTATTGTCGCGGCGATGACGCAAGCATGAAGGATCGTCTCAAAACCATTCCGTTTCGCTCCCCGTATCGAGATTTGCGATCGATCCTGCAAGGGATGGCGAGCTTGGGGGCAGCGCCGCAGGCGGCATTCGCACAGTTCGAACGCGTGCCGGCGGACTCTCCCTTTACACCCTTTGTCCAAGCCATCCGCTGCGCATCCCTAAAGGGTGACAACCTGTTGGCTGCATTGGCTGACCTGCAGGAGGCAGAACGGGAGCTCGTTTTAACTTTGAAGGGCTGGCAAAAGGCGCAAATTGATCTGGTGCGAAGGTTATCGGGTCCAGGGCTCGGCGATGCCAAGGCGTTGTTGCGGTTCGCCCTTAGTATAAGCACGCACATCGAACCATCCCGCTTGCGCCGATTTTGTCTGCAGCTACTGCCACATACGCCCGAGAGTCTGACTACCTTCGAAAGGCGCTGCGGTGCCGTGTCGGCGTTTGAACGCCAGCGTCTTCAGGCGTTGGAGGCAGAGCGCGGGCGCGATCCGTCCCACGCTAATCTTTACTGGCGTCGCTGCGTAGAGCAGCTCGCAACGGACCACGCCAGCGAGGAGGACAGCATCAAGGCGGCATTGATACTTCGCCACATGGCGGAGTTGGCGGTGCAGTCACCCGAGTATGGCTTTTCGGAGGAGTCGGAGCGAGCAGTGCAACAGCTGTTGGCGGCCAGCCTCGAGTTTGACCCGCAGGATAAACCAACCTATCTCAAACTCATGGCCCTCGCTCGCGAGGACGAGGATCGGCCGGCGGAGGATCGATGGGCGGAGTCGGCCGTACGCCAATTTCCGGAGGACGCTGAGATACTCATGGTCGCGGGCATGGCGGCCTACCGGCGCGGCGCCTTTAAGAAGGCGGCGGCCTTTGCCGGCACGCTACTGGAACGGGATCCGATTAATCCGCACGCTAGAAACCTGTTGATTTCTTGTCACCTGGCCCACGCCCGCAAGCAGGTGAAAGCAGGGAAATATGCTTTGGCCGAGCGTGAGCTTGCCTTGGCACAGCCGCACGCGCGTGACGGCGAGCAGCATGGTATCGTGAAGCTCAATCAAGGACTCCTCGCGTTGGTGCAAGGAACCGAGCAGGCCGGTGAAACCTTATTGCAGGAGGGATTACAAGCCCTGGGTGGGGGGTTGGTAGCTCAGTTTCGTTTCCTGGTAGATGGTCGTCGGCTTGGCCTCGGGCAGCGGACCTTGACCAAGCACTACGAGCGAACCAAGGGTAAGCGAGTGCCGACCACCACGAAAGACATCGTGTCCTTGGCGGAGTTGCTGCACCGCTACGTCGATGACGGCGTCAAGGAGATCCCGCAGCTTCTCGATGGGTTGGGTGCACCCTTGAAGGCAGCCGTCGAACTCGTCTTTTCGGAACAGGAGTCGCGTGCCATTCTGGTTGCCCTGAAGAAAGCGGATCACTATCGCTTGCTAGGTGAGTATGCCAATGGGGCGATACGTCGTTTCGGGCAGGTTCCCAACTTTGTCTTCTATCGCGTGTACGCACGGGCGCAAGGCCGAGAGACGCGGCTAACCCTGGCTGAGAGGCTGCAACTGCAGTCTGCATTGAAGGCGGCGTTGGAAGCGGAAGACCGGGAGACCGCGGCACTCATCGAGGAGTTCTTGGGTCTTCCGAGGTTTTTGCCAGGAACCATGCCGCCTATGCCCCCGGAGGTCAGGGAGGCGTTCGCAGAACTGATGGACCTCCTTGACAGCGACGATCCCCGTGATGTCATCGAGCGTATCGTCGAGCATCTGCAAGAAGAAGGCGAATTGCCGTCTTTTCCTGTGCCTAAGAGGAGATCGACGTGACGAACCCATTTCAGGTGCTGGGGGTGCCGGACACCGCTGATGACGTGGAGATCAAGAAAGCCTATCTTAAACAGGTGCGGCAGTATCCTCCGGAGCGGGCGCCAGAGCGTTTCCAGACCATCCGAAGGGCGTTTGAGTCTATCCAGACCCGCCGCGACCGCCTGCGTTATCAGCTTTTCCAGGCCGAACCACCCTCGCCGGCGGAGCTGCTGGAAGCTCTGGTTCCCGAGCAGGGGAGCGGGAGACCTAGCTTGGAGCTGCTGCAACGGGCTTTGGCTCAATCGCTTCAGATACTAGGCGAGGAGCGGGCACCACCTAAGGCGGCTATCGGGGGGCGCGGTAGGTTTATTCGTAAAATCTGAGCATCCCACCCCCGCGCGCGGGTCAGGTGTTCTGTAAGATCTGTAAGAAACGTGGATGAGGCACAAGGTGACATGAAAACGGCTGCTTTCAGTTTTGTTTCTTGAGACTCGGAGGAATGGAATCGGTATGGATGAAGGCGCAGCAGAAGCGCTGATAGCTCAGTTTCGTGCCTACTTAGAGGAGGCAGGTGAGGCGCCGGAAGCCGTCCCGGTGGATGATACTTTTTCGCTGTTCGCGGAGCTGGCAGCTCTAAAGAACGAGGTGAAGCGAGAGGCGCGCCAAGTCAAGGAGGCCCTGGACCAGTTCAAGTCGGTGTTTGAGACACTACAAATGAGCCATCAGGCGCTGGATCGGGAACTGGAAAGCCGCAAGGCAATGGAGAAGGGGCTGCGGCAGGCGACGCTGCGGCCGCTGCTGCTGCAGCTATTGGAGTTACGTGACCGCTTGGAGGCTGGCCGTGAGCTCAGTGCGCCTCCTAAGCGTTCCTCCTTTCTGATGCGCCCGTTTCGCAAGCAGAGCCGGCGGCTCGATGCCTTACGGCAAGGGCAGGAGATGACGCTTCGGCGTCTGGACCGCATCTTGGGAGAGTATCAGGTTCGGCCAGTGGAAGTGGTGGACAAACCGCTCGATCCCCATACGATGCGCGTGGTCGAGGTAGAGTGCCGGCGCGAGCAGGCCAATGGTATCGTGACCGGTGAGCTGCGCCGGGGCTTTTTCTGGGAAAACGAGTTGCTGCGCGTGGCGGAGGTCAAGGTGAACAAGCGGGAGGAGGATTCGTGAGCGAGGCTGGAACAAGAACGAGCGAGAGCATCATCGGAATCGATCTGGGTACGACCAACTCGGAAGTGGCTGTGTTTCGAGACGGTCGGGCGGTGGTCATCCCCGACGAGCATGGGCGCAAAATCCTACCCTCGTTTGTCGGGATCGGAGACGACGGCTCGATCCTCGTAGGGGAGCCCGCCAAGAACCAATACCACCTGTATCCCGACCGTACCGTCAGGTCCATCAAGCGCAAGATGGGCAGCGACGAGACCGTGGATCTGGGGGGCAAACGCTACACGCCCCAGGAGATCTCTGCCATCATCCTCAGGCGGCTCAAGGGCATCGCTGAGCATTACCTGGGGGAGGCGATCCACAGGGCGGTGATCACCGTGCCTGCCTATTTCAATGATGCCCAGCGTCAGGCCACGCGCGAGGCCGGGCAGATCGCGGGCCTCGAGGTGGCCCGTATCATCAATGAACCCACCGCAGCGGCACTCTCTTATGAGGCGGCCCACCATGGCCGCAAGCATATCCTGGTATATGACCTCGGGGGAGGTACTTTCGATGTGTCCGTGGTGCGCATCGAAGACGAAGTCGTCGAGGTGCTGGCGAGCCACGGCAATAACCATCTGGGCGGGGACGATTTCGACCAGAAGATCGTCGATCATGTGTTGCGCCACTTGCAACAGAAGGACCAGGTGGATGCCAGAACCTCGCGGCAAGCGATGGCCCGCCTCGGTCGGGCGGCGGAGACGGCCAAGATCGCTCTGTCAGATCAACCCTTTGCCATGATCGAGGAGGAATACCTTCTGGAGCAGGATGGCCGCCCCGTGAATCTGTCCATGGAGCTGGGTCGCGAAGATTACGAGGCGATGATCGAACCGTACATCCAAGAGACTCTGGGAGCGGTGCACATAGCCCTCAAGGGCGCCCAACTGACGGTGTCTGATATCGACGAGATCTTGCTGGTCGGTGGGGCTACTCGCACGCCCCTTATCGAACAGCGTTTGGAACGGGAATTCGAGCGCCAACCCCGAGGTGAAGTGGATCCCGATTTGTGTGTGGCGATGGGCGCCTCAATTCAGGGGGCGATGGTGGGGGGGCAGGATGTTGCCGCGGTGTTGGTGGATGTCACGCCCTACACATTCGGTACCAGTGCTGTGGGAGAGATCGATGGCGTTCCCACGCTGCACCGTTTCGTTCCTATCATTCACAAGAACACCCCGATCCCAGTCTCCAAGAGCGAAGTGTTTTACACCATGCTGGACAATCAGAAGGCGGTGGATGTGAAGATTTATCAGGGTGAAGATCCGGATGCCCAGCGTAATGTGCTGATCGGTCGGTTTCTTGTGGAGGGTCTCAGTAAGGTGCCGGCCGGTAATCCCATTGTCATGCAGTTGTCCTTGGATTTGGACGGTGTGCTGAATGTCTCTGCGCGGGAAAAAAAGACCGGCTTAGAGAAGGCAATCACCATCGACAACGCCCTCAGGCGCTACGCGCAAGCGGAAATGGAGGCTGCCCGGGCGCGCATCGGCGCGCTGTTCGAGGGGGAGGCAGAACTGGTTGAAACCATGCAGGCCGAGGAGAGTGATGAGGCGAAGACCCAGCATGCGCGGGTGCAAGCACGTGCCCTGGTGGAAAAGGCTGAGCGCATGCTACAAGATGCCACGCCTGAGGATCGGGAAGACATGGTTAATCTGATCGAATCCATCAAGGACGCGATGGACGCCGGGGATAACGCTGCCATGAAAAAGGGCGTCGAGGCGTTGGCGGATATCCTTTATTATCTGGAGAGTTGATGGAGCGCTGTCCGAACTGTCGCGCCCGCTACACGGGAAGCGAACAGTGCCATCGCTGCGGAATGGAACTCACTCAGCTGCTGCACATAGAGGCGCAAGCCGTGTTTTGGGAAGGGGTCGCCGTTAGGCGGTTAGCGGCGGGGGATGTGACCGGTGCCAAGGCGGCGGCGACCCAGGCGCTGCTGAAACAACGTCGACCGTTGGCGTTGACGCTGGGCAGCTTCCTGCGCGATACCTCTCCGTTTTGGGAAGCAGCCTATGGAGGATTCCGGGTTGTGAAGAACCCCTGGCGAGCGCCGGGCTAGGCCGTTATGGCAGGCTCGGAGGAGTCTTTACACGACCGCCGATGGGCACTCATTCGAACCGAGTTGCTTCATCGTTATGCTAGGAACGACGAGTGAGCCGATAAACCCATGGATATTCACGTTCAGCCGAAGCTCGTTGCTGAGAAAGCCGCAACGGGAGTCAAGCATGTCGTGCGCCTCTATGATCCGCGCACCTGGAAGCAGAAGGGAGTCCTGTGGACGGCCGGGCTAGCGTTACTCACCTACGCGGTCATCGTCATATTGCTGGGTATTTACTGGTCTTTCGACCCTGGTTTCTTCGATGTTCGTGAACATGCGCTGAAGAAAGCCGAAGGCGATGAGAGCAAGCTCGTCACCGGCTACACGACTACCGGTACGGTGATCGGGGTGGCCGAGGTGCTTCTGCACAAGCCCGGCGGTTATTTGAGTAACGATCTCACACCCCCTGGGATCTATCTCGATAACATGCCGAACTGGGAATTTGGGGTATTGACTCAGGTACGGGATATCGCCCGGGCGCTACGCAACGACTTCAGTCGATCCCAGACCCAGTCAGTGGAGGACAAGGATCTGGTGGTGGTGGACCCGCAGTTTCACTATGACTCCGAATCCTGGATACTGCCTGCCACCGAGTCCGAATACAAGAAGGGGCTGGCGGCCCTTTACCGGTACCTCGATCGGTTAGCGGATGAGAAAGCCGATGACGGACAGTTTTATGCCCGGGCGGACAATTTAGCGACCTACCTGGACTTAGCGCGCAAGCGTCTCGGTAGTTTCACCCAACGGCTTGCCACCAGTATTGGCCGGGAGCGTCTTGACCTCGATCTGGCTGGAGAGCCTCTAGCGACCCGGTCAACGCCGGTCCCGGAGGTACGCGTGGTGCAAACGCCCTGGCTGCAAATCGACGATGTTTTCTACGAGGCTCGCGGCTACACTTGGGCACTGCTGCATGTCCTGGAGGCGCTGGCGATCGACTTTGAGTCCGTGCTGAAGCGTAAAAATGCCCAGGTTTCGTTCCAACAGGTTATCCGTGAGCTGCAGGCCGCCAGTGCCAGAATGTGGAGTCCTATCGTACTAAACGGTACTGGCTATGGCCTGCTGGCCAATCATTCGCTAGTGAAGGCGTCCTACCTTGCGAGCGCCAGTGCCGCCATCGGTGACTTGGTGATCCTGCTTCGGCAGGGTTAGCTAAGGCGCGGGAAGTTGACTTAGCCTGGGGACGATGGGGCCCGATCCAGGATTCGATAGGTGATCGCCTCGCTGACGTGGCCGATCTCGATGGGCTCGCTGCCCGCAAGATCGGCGATGGTGCGGGCTACGCGCTGTATACGGTGCCAGGCTCGAGCCGAGAGGCCAAGGCGTTCCACCGCTCCTTCCAGTAACGCAGCGGCTGCAGGAGGTAGGGGGCAGTCCTGGGCAAGCTCCGGCACCGTGAGCGTGCTGTTGGGCTTACCGCGGCGCTGGAGTTGGCGCTGGCGCGCCGTATGCACGCGGTGTCGTACCTGCTCGCTCGTCTCGCCGCGTCGGTTCTTGTTGCGGCCTAGCTGGCCGCGGATCGTCGGTACTTCGATATGGAGATCGATGCGGTCTAGCAACGGACCGGACACCCGAGCTCGGTAACGGTGGATGCGTTCGGGGGCACATCGGCAGCGATCGGTGCCATCCCCCAGATGGCCGCAGGGACATGGATTCATCGCAGCGACCAGCTGAAAGCGTGCCGGGAACTGCGCTTGGTGGGCAGCCCGGGAGACGGTGATGCAGCCGGATTCTAACGGCTGACGCAGTACCTCCAGTACTCGCCGGTCGAATTCGGGCAGTTCATCGAGAAACAGCACCCCGCGGTGGGCAAGCGAAATCTCTCCGGGGCGGGGATGGCTGCCGCCGCCCACCAATGCGATCGCGGAGGCGGTATGGTGTGGGGCGCGGAAGGGCCGCCGTTTCCATTGCTGCAGATCGAATCCTTGGGCACTGACGGATTGGATGGCTGCCGACTCTAGGGCTTCCCATTCCTCCATGGGAGGGAGAATGCCAGGTAAGCGGGTTGCAAGCATGCTCTTGCCGGTGCCGGGTGGCCCGATGAAAAGCAGGTTATGACCGCCGGCGGCGGCGATTTCCAGCGCCCTGCGGGCTTGGTATTGACCCATGACATCGGCGAGATCCTCATAGATCGGCGCCTGCTGGGGCGCGGCGGGGGCCGCGTGTATCGATAGAGGTTGGCTGCCGTTGAGGTGGGCGCAAACCTCAAGCAGATGGGTTGCTGGTAAGATTCGGCTGTTGGAAATCAGCGCCGCCTCATCGGCATTGGGTCGGGGCAAGACCAGGAGATGCTCTGCCTCTCTGGCGCTAAGAGAGGCAGGCAGGGTGCTGCGAATGGGACGCAGATGGCCGGTTAACGCCAGCTCACCGAGGAACTCGTAGTCACCAAGGTGTTGTGCCGCGAGCTGCTTGGAGGCCACCAGAATCCCGAGTGCGATGGGGAGATCAAACCGACCACCTTCCTTGGGTAGATCGGCGGGAGCGAGGTTGATGGTGATACGTCGCGAGGGGAACTTGAAGCCGGCATTGATGAGGGCGCTGCGCACGCGATCCTTGCTCTCGCGTACGGCGGCCTCGGGCAAGCCCACGATGGAGAGTCCCGGCAAGCCGCCAGTGATGTGCACTTCGACGGTAACCAGCGGAGCATCGAGCCCGAGCTGCGCGCGACTATAGACGATGGCTAGGGACAAGGCTTGGCTTCGATAGCTTGAACGGTCTGTTGACCGGCATCGTGCGCTCCGGTGCAAGGCTCAGAGCTTGTGAAAAAACCTGCCGCGCTGAGCCCGTGCCGGCTCAGGTTTCGCCTTTCGGGGCCGCTTTACCTCGGCTCTTTGAATGACTGCTTGCAATCTCCTGCTCCAATTTAGCCACTTTGGCCTCCAAAACGGCCAGTTTTTCTCGAGTTCGCGTCAGTACGCCCACCTGTACATCAAACTCCTGGCGTGTCACCAGATCCATGCGCTCGAGCGTTGCGGCCATCACTGCCCGCATATTTTTTGCCATGTCGCTTTGTAGCTGAGTGACTCCCTGGGGCAGGGTGTCCGCGATCTTGCGCGTCAGTTCATCGATCAACTTCGGGTCGAACATGAGCATATCCATCTACGAGATAGGGTTTGGGGGTATCTATGGGGTGTCGGCGCTCCAGGCGCACGAATCCCTCACCACACCATAGCGTGCACTGACAGGTTCGGCAAGGCTGTTCATGTGCACTGCGGTGTGGCCGAGACGATGGCCTCGGGCACATGGTTGCGGTAAAAGGGATGGCCGAAGCGACCGGTACTTGCGTAAAATATCCGCCCTGGTTTCTCGCTCGTGAGCCATCTGTCATGCCGAACCGATACGCTGTCATGGGTCATCCTATTGCCCACAGTAAGTCGCCGTTCATCCACGCCCAGTTTGCCCAAAATACCGGGGAATCCGTGATCTATGAGGCGATCTGGGTGCCGCTAGGCGAGCTGGAACAGGCCATCTCTGCTTTTCAGACGGCCGGTGGGCGGGGGCTCAACATTACACTGCCGTTTAAGGAGGAGGCCTTCGCGCTCAGCCAGGTGAGAACGCGTCGCGCCGAGCAGGCGCAAGCGGTCAACACCATGTGGTTCGATGATGGCGGCCGACGCCACGGTGACAACACCGATGGCAGCGGTCTCCTGCGCGATCTGGGCCAGAACCACGGCATCGCTGTGACGGGCAAGCGCGTATTGCTATTGGGCGCAGGGGGGGCTGCTCGTGGCGTGCTTGGCCCTCTCCTGCAGGCACAACCTTTTCACCTAACCTGTGCCAACCGTACCGGAGCCCGGGCCCGGGAACTGGCTGCGCGTTTTACCGGCCAAGGGCCGGTCCAGGGGTGCTCATTGTCGGAGCTAGCCGAGCTCGAATTCGATCTGATCATCAACGCGACTTCGGCGAGTCTCAAGGGTGAGACGCCCCCTCTTCCGGAGGGTATCTTGCGCCGCGGTGGTGCGTGTTACGACATGGCCTATGGCGACGAAGAGACGGCGTTTGTGCGTTGGGGTAGAACGCACGATGCTGCCCAATCAGTGGATGGATTAGGCATGCTGGTCGAGCAAGGGGCAGAGTCGTTTTACCGTTGGCGCGGAGTGCGGCCCCGAACCGCACCGGTCATCGAAGCATTGCGCCAGAGCTTGTGCGCCGCGGCGCAGGGCAAAAAGCAGCAGGCCAGAGGTATCCCTATTTGAAGCCCGGTGTTGGTGACTCGGCTTCAGCGTGGGCCGGCAGCTTTCCAGCCCGGCTCGGCAAGGGGGAGTGTTACCCCAAGGACCTCAATTCAACACAACGCTGGGCCACGCCCGGTTGCGAGGTAAATCTATTGGAGGGGATTAAGGTATTGGCTCGCGATGCATTTAATTTTGTCTACCACCTCGTTCGGCGTTCTACCAAACAGCCGAATCATCGGTTCTTTTCCCACCTCGCCTTCGTCATAGATCACATCGGGTGGATCGACGCAGCCGCTGAACGCCCGCTCGGTGCCCCACTCCAGGGTCGAACCTTCGCGTAGCTTCACGTCCGTTGGTTCGTCAGCGCGGCTAAAGGAGGCGATCCGTAGACCACAGCGTTGGCAGGCCTTTAGGATGTCGGAGGTGTAGCGAATATTGATGGCAGAGCGAAGTTCGGGGTGGTAGCGCATCGCTGCGAGAATGACGCGCGCGATGTGCCGAGAGCCGGCGAACTCCGGCCGGCGGATGGCGATGATCCGGTTCTTGATTTCAGTGAGTCGCCCAGGAAAGGCGGCAACGTCTTCTCGGCTGCAGGCACCTTCCGTCGCATAGCCGAAATTCGATCGCACCTCGGGGATGATCCAGCCAAGGACTTCACTCGCCAGTGCATTATAGGCCTGTTCCAGGGCGCTCAATACATTCGGACGCTCCAGCTGTCGGGAGATCCAGACGAACGGATTAGTGGGTCCGTAGCCAGCACCCACATTAATTCCGGCCCCGATGGCGCGGGTGATGAAATCCTTGGCGATCGTTACGGCATCCTCCAGGGGATGCCCCTGTGCCAAGAGCGTCGTGATGGCGGCCGAATACGTGCATCCGGTGCCGTGGGTGGTCTTGGTGGCGATCCTCGGGCTGGCGAAGGTCCGAAAGGTGCCTCCGTCGAACAGCAGATCCACCGCTTCGCCGGGAAGGTGCCCGCCCTTGATCAACACGTTCCGTGTGCCAAGCTCATGGATGCGTTCGGCGGCGTTTCTCATCTCTTCGAGATTACGGACAGGAAACCCGCATAACGATTCCGCTTCGGCAAGATTCGGTGTCAGCAGATAGGAGAGGGGCAGCAGCTCCCGAATGAGCGTTGCCTCGGCTTCTTCCGTCAGCAATCGATCCCCGCCTTTGGCAATCATGACGGGGTCGATAACCAACCGTTGGATCGGGTGGCGTCGCAACCCGGCAGCCACGGCACGGACGATCTCTGGAGTGGCCAGCATGCCAGTTTTCACCCCATCGGCACCAATGTCAGACAGCACGGCTTCCATCTGAGCCTCGACGAATTCTGTGGTAACCAGCTGTATGGCGCGAACGGCGACCGTATTTTGCGCGGTGAGGGCGGTCACCACGCTCATCCCATAGCCACCGAGGACGGTGATCGTCTTGAGGTCGGCTTGAATACCGGCTCCTCCTCCCGAGTCAGAGCCGGCGATGGTGAGGATTTTTCTTACTAGAATATCAGAGTCGCCTTGTGCCACCCTAACCTCGATATCGTATTGGACAACCTTAAAACACTATACCTATCAGGCTGGCGGCCCGTCTCTAAGAAGCTGTTTAAAAATTACGGCGCTTGCCTGAGCGCGTTGCGCAACGGCTCGCCATCCTCATGTACTCCCTTGTACACTCCGGTGTACACTCCGGTGGTTACTTGCCCCGTCCTTGGGGCTCGCCCCTTCGGGGCCAGCTTCCAGCTGTTCAAAATCGTTCCGGACGATTTTGTCGCCGTTGCGCGCCTTGCTCTGCCGGCGCTCGCGACATTTTTAAAACAGCTTCTAAGCGCATGGGCCGTCGTGGGCATGGTTGGGAACGTTTCGCCCTTACCGGTTTTGAGTACAAAGGCCCGGCGCATTCCCACCCGATAGCACAGGTTGCGCCGTTTACCTTGTACTCGGCCCGTTCCCGATAGTTCTCGCGCCTTCTGTCAGTTGAAGGCGACGCGAGTAGGAGGCCTTGCTTTTATGGTCAGGCAATCGATGGCCGCGGCTTTTAGGTGCTGACACGCTTGCTTCGCATCATGCTCTGTTAAGCCCACCAGGCGTGCCAAAAATAGCGATCCGTTGCGGCCTTTCACCTTGGGAACCCATACCAAGGGTTGATCGATAGTCCCCGCTAGCAGCTGTGCGGCCTCGATAGCAGCTCGCTCGGCCATCTTGTAGCGATAATAAGCCCCCACTTGTGCGCCGTACCGACCTGTCACCCCGTCAGTCTTGCGAGGATTTCCATCGTCTTGCGCTAAGCTTTTCTGGCGACTCTCCTCTACGACTGGGGTGCGCCGCGTTGGGTTAAGAGAGGCGAGGTCCTCAACGCCGCCGATACGAGCGAAAGCCTGATCGAGCAACTTCACCATGTGGCGATCCCGCGCTTGCGCCGTATCGCCACCGAACACCACCGCGATCACTCGGTGGCGACCGCGCTTGACAGAGGTCGCCAGGTTAAACCCAGAGGCACGGGTATAGCCGGTCTTAATGCCGTCCGTGCCGCTGTAGGTGTGGATCAGTCGGTTGTGGTTGCGGTAGATGTGGTTATTATAACGAAACTCAGTGACGGAAAAGAGGTGGTAGTATTCGGAAAAATCCCGCAGTAGCGCTTGAGCGAGGATTGCCATGTCGCGAGCAGTGCTGAGCTGGCGTCGGTCGGGCAAGCCGGTGGCGTTGCGGAAGGTGGTTTGCTTCATGCCTAGCGCATAGGCTTTCTTGGTCATCATCTGAGCAAATCTGCTCTCATTTTCCCCCAGAGCCTCCGCTAGGACGACCGCCACGTCGTTGGCCGATTTGGTCACTAGGGCGAGGATCGCGTCTTTGACGCGGATCGTTTGCCCCACGTTTAGCCCTAATCGCGAGGGTGGCATGTTGGCAGCGCGATGCGAGACGGCGAGCCGTTGCTGCGGTTGGATTCGGTTGTCATTGAGCGCCTCGAAGGTCAAGTAAAGAGTCATCATCTTCACTAGGGAGGCGGGGTAATTTCGCGTGTCAGCGTTGATTTGGTGTAGCACCGCGCCACTTTGTGCGTCAGTGACGATAGAGGCGTAGCGCGCTTCGGCCCGGTTGTAGGGTAGGGCGAGCAGGTTGAATCCAACAAAGGCGATGAAAGTGCTGTGCAGGAGTAGGCGTCTTGTGCCTCGCCAGGGTCGCTGGCAACAACGGGAACGTTGATCGCTCGGGATCTGTTGACGGTGCATAGCAGGAGTCAGTACTACCCGAGGCGTATGGCGTTGCCCTTGACCGTTCTCGTTCCGACTTCTTCGTATCATTTGTTCGGATTCCCTTGTCCAGTCTGTTAGAAACTTTGGCCACGTCTCTTCTCGCGTCAGATCGACCTTTCAAGGCGCTGTCGTTGGTTCGATAACTCACTCCCCGCGTGAGAGAGACTGGCAACGTTATCGTGTTTGAAAGGCATGTGCTAGCAGCGCCGAATCCTGGAGATGTCAGAGCTTGTGAAATCGTTGCGAATGCATTGTCTGCAAGCCAGGGCAACACTGAATCCATAGCATGAGAATCACATTGACTTCGCCATCGCATGGTACGGCAATCATGTGATATTGTCGCATGCGTCAGGGGCTCGTGCCCCAGTGGCCCCCATCGATACTCTGAGGATATATCGACAATCATGCCGAGCTCTGGACCCGGGTGCGTCATCATGGAGTACCTTCTCCACCGTCCCCTCGGCACTGACCCGTGCGACTTAGCTTGGGGGGATGTTCAGCGAAGCCTATGGGCTATGGGGCCGAGAGCGCAGGTGCGGAGTAGCAGTCTACTGGTAGGGTGCTATCCAGAGGCAGGAACACCGCGACGTGGGAGGCACTAAAGTGGTCGACGAGGTTGAACGACTTCAACAGTTTTTGAGCGGTCTTAGAGCCATTGAGGAGGCAATGGTGCAGAGTGAGGAAATCATGGGGATTGCGGACGATGCGCCCGTGCAGATAGTTGCGCGGGGTGAGGCTGTGATGACGGCGGAACTCAAGATGTCTGAGGAGCTGCGGCGAGTTATTCGCACTCACGTTCGAGAGCAGCTCGAGCGCCAGCACCGGCAAATGAGAGAGACTTTATCAAGGTTAGTACAACTATTGAATGGCTGATGAACGGCTGAGAAGTGGTCTGAAACAGTAGCCCAAAGTCCAAATCTTGTTCCCGCAACAGGGAGGGAGTGTGAGCGATTGCGAGCGACCGGGGTGCTGTCGGCACGAGGCGCTTGCGTATCTCAGACGGTGGGGGTCCCGCTGCGTGGCCGGGATGACACTATAACCTATCTATCCTTTCAGCCTGTGGGGTAGGTTAAGTGAGCTCGATCCAGGACGATAACCTTGCTACGTTTCGGCGCATCCGAATCCTTTCCATTTGGGTTGCTGCCGATTCTGGGGTGCGCGCATATCAAAACGATCACGATGATCTTAGAAGCTGTTTTAAAAATGTCGCGAGCGCCGGCAGAGCAAGGCGCACGGTGGCGACAAAATTGTTTGGAACGATTTCGAACAGCGCTAAGCTGGCCCCGAAGGGGCGAGCCCCAAGGATGGGGCGCGTAACAACCGCAGTGTACAAGCGAGTACATGAGGATTGTGAGCCGCCGCGCGACGCAGCTATGGCAAGCGCAGCAGTTTTTAAAACAGCTTCTTAGGGTAGTCTTCACAGGGTTTGCCTGTAGTGGTTTCGAGAACGACTACGCTTTTCGTCGCGGTGTCGCGTAAGGTTTGGCGTTGGTCATCGTTTCGGCAGGTTGATTACCTTTGCCCTTGCCGCAAGGGGTCGGCTGCCGAAGGTTTGGGCACCGACGGTGTGCTTCAGAGCAACCCTAATGAAGCGATGACCATGGCCCCACAGTTTAAGAGAAGGGCTCCCGCGACCGCTTCAGCTGATTTTCCCGAACCTCGGCATACGCCACCTTTGCTGCTCCAAGCGGCTCCCAGCTATATTGTCTCGCGACAGCACCCTTTGCGCTGGAAAGGTTGAACCAAAACAACTGCGCGATGCTTCAACGGGTTGGCACGGAGCCACCCCATCGAGCGCTAGAAGGGGAAGGCTGTGGAGCATAGAGCTTTGATCACCTACCAGCCGGTGCCCAATTCGCCACCACGCAGCTCCATGGAACAAGTAGTACCGTATCGGTTGGACGGGTCTTATCGTGCTCTAAAATAGTGCAGATCTCGGTCACTGCCGCTGTAAGGCGCTGAATGACAAGGACGTCTCTATTAACTGAGGTTAACCTGATGAGAAAGAAAGCGTATCTTGTTTACAAAGCCTTGCAAGTCACCGTACCTTGGACGGCTGTTGTTGAAGCGGACAATGAGCGGGAAGCGCTCGAATATGCCAAGGCCCATGAAAAAGAACTCAAATGGAAAAAAGGTCAGCGCAGTGTCTGGGATACGCACTGGGATGTGTTGATGATCGATAAGCCGCTTCTGAGTCCTTCCATCGAGCAGATAGCCCTTCATTAACGAAGCGACTACCTCATGGATGCAGCGTCGGGATAGCGGCGGGCGTTGGGACTTAATTTCATTGAGTGAAAGAACGCGTTCGGCTATGGGCCGGTTAGGGACGAGCAGGGTGAAACGTTGCTGGTTGTGGAAGGCTCGATTTTGGATGGTCGGGCCGGTGCCCGCCCGGAGGTCTTGACCCTTATGCAAGAGCTGACTTGCGTGGGAGCGACAAGACGGACTTAAATGGGAGCTCCTGCCATGCCAAGCCCGCTAGGGCGGCCGCCCTAGCAGTAGGCCGGTTCAACGTTGTTCAAGATGGTTCCTGACAAGCTTGTGCACGGGTACGTTACGCCATGCTGCAACGGCACGCATAGCTGTTTGCCAACACAACAGCTTCCAACACAACAGCTTCTAGGGCAGAGGTGGCTCGCAACGATGATACTGAGCCCCGGTTAGCTTGATTTTCGCATCGAGGGTTCGCTGGAGGCGAGACCCTTTATCATGTTGGGGATGATGAGTTGATCGAAGGCTTCTTGCCAGGCTTGAGCGTGTTCGGCATCCCACCCACTTCCGTACTCCTCACCTAGTACTTCTATGAAAACATTCTTGAAATTGTCGAGGTCTTGTTTCTGTAAGCCGTAGGGTTTGTGATGGTCCCCGACGCGCTCGATGTGCGGCTCTACCACTGATGTACTCTCGGCGACACGGGCTACGAGGCCGATGGTGCGTACCATCTTTTTCATCTGCGCGTCCATTGACCCAGGAAAGAACTTCCTGTACTGCGGAAACCGCTCGAAGAAGCGTCGATAAAAACGCTCCATGACGTCGTAGTGTTTCCCATGAAGCGTGTCCCACACTTCACCGATGCGCTGTATGTTCATCGAGCCTCCCTCAGTCCGAACCTAGAGCGACTGGTTATCGACGATGCTTGGTCGTCGATCTCCTCCGCTGTGTTTCGTCTTCACGATGCCGTTTCTCAGGCGTGAATGATAGCATTAATAGGGTTGCTTCTGAACGGTGCTTCGTCTTGACGCCGGGATAAGAGCGGGATAAGAGTGTTCTGTTGGCTAACCCGTTGAGTCCAGATCAATACGCCCGTGATTCCGACTCGGAAGCCGGAATCACATCGCCTAGGCTGGCTACGGTCGAGCAATCCATACGTCGACAGATCTCGACGACTCGCTATCGTTGGCATCACGACCGACATGACGGTGAGGACGAATTTATCGTGGCCATAACGCTTGACGTGTGGTTTTTGAATAGCGGCGTGAAGTATCACGGGTCGGGCAGAGCCCGAGCTGCTCGTTTCGGAGTGCTCGCGGAGCGGAAAACACATA
>CAZUZO010000006.1:0-43322 GCA_964624765.1 uncultured Thiotrichales bacterium | reverse complement strand
CTCGCTCCTCGCCTATCTATCTGATATGTCTCTCGGCTTGGCGCCGTCCGCCTGGTTCTCGGGCCGCTCGCGACGGTTTTTTCACAACCTCTCAGGGGTGAATCGGGAAGAGTGGTCGGGGTAGAGGGATTTGAACCCCCGACATCCTGCTCCCAAAGCAGGTGCGCTACCAGACTGCGCCATACCCCGAAAACCAGGGCCCATGGGGGCCCTCCCAAAATGCGAATGATACGGCCCCCCTAGCGGGTCGTCAACGCGTGGCCACTAGCCATGTCTGCGCGTCCATGCGAAGATTACAATAACAAGCCTATCAACCCAACGGCCAACCGTGTGCCGCCCCATTATCACTCACCACCCCCCCATGAGTGCACGGCTACTCGATGGCAAGACGATTGCTGCGGACATCCGTGATTCCGTTCGGCAAGCCGTGCATGAACGCACATCTATCGGCAAAGACCCGCCTGGTTTAGCCGTGGTGCTCGTAGGGCGGGATCCGGCCTCTGAGGTGTATGTACGCAACAAGCGCCGAGCCTGCGAGGAGGTGAATATCCGTTCTGTAGCCTACGACTTGCCTTACGCTATCACTCAGCCAGAGCTGCTTGGGCTTATCGACCAACTGAACGCCGATTCCTCGATCCACGGCATCCTGGTTCAGCTGCCTTTGCCCACGCACATCGATGAAGAATCGGTTATAGAACGTATTCATCCGAACAAGGACGTAGACGGCTTTCACCCTTACAACGTAGGACGATTGGCTCTAGGGATGCCACGACTTCGGCCCTGCACCCCCCTTGGGGTCATGACCTTGTTGGAGCAAACCGGTCAAACGCTCGAGGGGCTCGACGCCGTCGTCGTCGGGCATTCGCGCATCGTTGGGCTTCCGATGAGTTTGGAGTTACTCGGGGCCCAGTGCACCGTGACCACATGCCACCGATACACACGGGATCTGGCCAGCAAAGTAGCCAGCGCAGACATCCTGGTGGTCTCGGTGGGAATTCCATCCTTGATACCGGGAGAATGGATCCGCGAGGGAGCCATCGTCGTCGATGTTGGAATCAACCGGCGGTCTGACGGTAGCCTGGTCGGCGATGTGGACTTCAAGACCGCCCAAGCGCGGGCCAGCTGGATCACGCCGGTGCCAGGCGGTGTCGGCCCCATGACAGTGGCCACTCTCTTGGGAAACACGCTGCGCGCCGTCGAACTAATCGAGCGGCACTCCCTCGACGCCCGTTACGAACCCATCTGATGCGCTTCCAAGAGCGCATCAAGGCCGCGGGTCGAGTTCTCAGAGTTTGTGAAAAAACCTGCTACGCAACCCGAGAGCGGCGTTGGGCGGTGCTCGGCGCCATCGGACTGGTTCTCCGGCAGCCCGCTAGCGCCCCTTCACGATCGCTCACGCCGCCAGGTGCTACCCATTGGCCCGTCTTCCAACAGGATCCCCTGGGTTCTTAGATCCGCGCGGATACGGTCGGCACGCTGCCAGTCCTTAGCCCGTCGAGCTCGGTCACGCGCCGCGATCAGCGCCTCGACTGCCTGTTTGGTTATAATCGTGGCATCCTCGGGCGAGATCGCCGGCACGGATTGTAGGTAGGCATCGGGATCGCATTGGAGTAAACCCAGTGGCTCACCCAAACCTCGCAAGGTGGCCGCCAGCCGCGCCGCTGCGGGGCCGTCATCACCTCGCACACGGTTGATCTCACGGGCCAGATCGAATAGCACGGCGAGCGCCTCAGGAGTGTTGATATCGTCATCCATCGCCGCCTGAAAGCGATCCAGGAAGGCCGGGTCCAAACCAGCAGCCGGCGGCGGCGTTAGGCCACGCAGGGCGGTATAGAGGCGTGCGAGCGCCGCCTGGGCATTCGCGAGCTGTTGTTCAGAGTAGTTCAGCGGGCTGCGATAATGACTCGCCAGGATGAAATAGCGAATAGCCTCCCCAGAATACCGACCGAGGAGTTCTCGCACAGTCAAGAAATTGCCGAGAGATTTCGACATCTTCTCCTCATCCATGCGCACGAACCCATTGTGCATCCACACGTTGACAAAGGGGTGACCGGTAACCGGTTCGCACTGAGCGATCTCGTTCTCATGATGGGGAAACTTCAGATCTTCACCACCTCCGTGGATGTCGAGATGCGGGCCTAGGCAACTAGTCGCCATCGCCGAGCACTCGATGTGCCAACCGGGTCGACCGCGCCCCCAGGGGGAGTCCCAATAAGGCTCGCCGGGTTTTGCCGATTTCCACAGCACGAAATCCAGCGGGTCACGTTTCGCTTCGTCCACTTCCACTCGAGCGCCGGCGCGCAGCTCCTCTAGGCGCTTACCCGAAAGCTGTCCGTAGCGCTCAAAACGCTTCACCGCATAGTAAACATCGCCGTTAGGGGCAGGGTAAGCGTGCCCCGAGTCCACCAGGCGAGCGATCATAGCCAAGATCTGATCCATCGACGCCGTGGCACGCGGTTCATGCTCCGGAAGCTCAACCCCCAGGGCCTCTGCATCTTCGTGCATCGCCTCGATGAAGCGCGTCGTCAGCGCACGAAAATCCTCTCCCAGTTCGTGGGCGCGCTTGAGGATCTTGTCATCGATATCGGTGATGTTGCGCACATAGTGCACCTGGTACCCCTGGCTTCGCAGATAGCGCACAACCACATCGAAGACCACCATGACCCGAGCATGACCGAGGTGGCAGAAGTCGTAGACCGTCATACCGCAAACGTACATACGGACCCGACCCGGCTCGATAGACACGAACCGCTGTTTGCGGCCAGTGAGACTGTTAAAAATCTCCAACATGTTGCCCATTCACTGTTATGCCAGACAAAGCTCCATTGCCTTCGCGGCAAACTCTCGTTCCTTGGCAACGTTCCCGCTTTGCCTGAGAGCGGTTGTGAAAACTCCGTAGCGAAGGTTCGAGCGCCGCGCAGACAGCGCGCCGCGACGAGACGGGCATCGGCGAGGGGCAAGCAGCACTCAACGCGGCGATGGTCGGGTCAGAGCTTGTGAAAAAACCTGCTGCGCTACCCGATAGCGGCGTTGGGCGGTGCTCGCTCCTCGCCTATCTATCTGATATGTCTCGTCGCTGCGCTCCGTCCGCCTGGCTCTCGGGCCGCTCGCGATGGCTTTTTTCGCAACCTCTCAGGGCGGAGATTTTTCTCGAAACTCTGCGTGCCAATCGTGCGCAGCCCCGTTCCGAACGCCCACGGGGGGCCATCGGGCCAGACCCTCAAACTAGGCATCGTCTACCAGGGAACGAGGACGGGTGATCGAAACCAACGTTGCACAACCGGGCTCTAGGTGCTTCCAGGTCGCCCTCACCCGCAGCCGGACGAGGGCCCCGGTGGGCAGCAATTTGCCATCCTCAGGCAACCTCATATGTGGCCCACACAGATACTCAAGCAACTCCTCTAGCCCCGGATTATGTCCCACCAACAACAGGATCTCCGCGTCCGCCCGGCACTCGGACAGCACGCGCACCAGGGTCTCTGTGGTGGCCCCGTAAATCCGCGGCTCCCACCCGATCTCGTGTTTTGGGATGCCAAGCTCCCGGCACACCTTGGTGGTGGTCTTCCTGGCCCGCTTCGCTGGCGAGCTCACCACAAGATCGGGTACCAACCCTTGTTGTCGAAGCCATCCCCCCACCCGGGGAGCGTCCTGCTTGCCACGCCGACTCAACGGCCGGTCGAAATCGTTGACCACCGCAGTGTCCCAGGCTGACTTCGCATGGCGCAGGATCAGCAACTGGCGTGTGTCGAACGTCATCGTCGATTCACCTCAGAACTGCTGCTAATTTTTGCGCTGAAAAGGCCATTGCCCATGGGGCCGCTGAGAAGCCATCCGTGTCGGCTGGCGTCCGGCGGGCATGCCACACACCCTCGCCGCAAGCGGTTCGGCTTCCGAGGGCGGAGGCGCTGGCGGTTGCGAGCTCCGGAGAGCAAACCTGACACAACGATAACCGTAGACGTTTCGTCGCATCATTTTACACCCTGCGCTGGCGGGCTCAGAGGTTATGAATAAACCTACTTGCCCCCGCCGTCCGCCTGGCTGTCGGGCGGCTCGCTACGGCTTTTTCACAACCTCTCAGGCGCCATTTCAAAACAGGCTTTGAGAACGTTAGTATACTTCAGATAGCGCCTGTGGTGTGGCGCTTGATAACCCTGGTGTCGGCTTTTGCTTAGGCAGGCAGTCATCCCTCGCTAGAGACAGGAAGGTCCGATGGCGAAACCCCAAGTCATCGATTCGACCACGCAGGCCCGAATCCCATTCCTGCGCGGTATACTCACCCGGTCCTTGCAAGACGTCGGGCTCCCCTTCAACGAAGCCTATCAGCTTGCCTCCGCGGTTCGCCAAGAACTTAACCACACCAACGCGGTAACCACCGAACAGCTCAGAGGAACAGTGATACGTCATCTCCGGCAACAATATGGGGAAGCGCTCACTGACCGATACCAGACACCAGCCACTGTCTCGTCGACGGTGATGGTCCGCAGCGCAGAGGGACAGACAGCACCATTCTCGAGAGGACAGCACCGGCGAACCCTGGAGTGTTGCGGACTCGCAAGCCACGACGCCGCAGGGCTGACCGCCAGCCTCTACGAGCACCTCGTCAGCAAAGGGATCAGAGAGATCACCACTTCTCGCCTCGGAAAGCTGACTCACCGTTACCTGAACCGCACCTTCGGCCAGGCGTTGTCGCTGCGTTATCTCATTTGGATGGACTTCTTGCACGGCGAGCGACCGTTGCTGCTTCTGATCGGCGGTACAGCGGGTTCCGGTAAGAGCACCATTGCCACCAAGCTGGCCCAACGCATCGAAAAAGCACGCCTACAGTCGACCGACATGTTGCGGGAAGTCATGCGTATGCTCATCCCCGAGCGCTTACTGCCGGTACTGCACACATCGTCGTTCAATGCCCGGCATGCCTTACCCGCTTGGCGCAAGGATAGTATCGACGATGGCCACTTGTTGACGGAAGGTTACTGCACCCAGGCGGAGCTCGTTTCGGTGGCCTGCGAAGCGGTGATTCTGCGTGCACTGAAGGAACGCGTTTCCTTGATTCTCGAAGGCGTGCACATCCAGCCCTCCTTTTTGCAGCGAATACCGGTTCATGCCAACGTGATCGTCGTTCCTGTCATGTTGGCGATATTAAAACCCGCTCAGCTCGGCAGGTTGATCCAAGTTCGTGGCAAGCGGGTGCCAGACCGGCGCTCCGAGCGATACCTCGAACATTTCGACGCCATCTGGGATCTGCAGACGTTTCTGCTCTCAGAGGCGGATCGTGCCGGGATCCCGATCGTCGCGAATGACAATGAGGAAAAAGCCGTTGGACAAATCATGGCGTTGGTGATCGACGCCCTCGCAAAGGGCTTTTCCGCGACCCCCAGGGAGGTTTTCCTATAACCGACATTCCGCACGGCATGCATGCAAGTAGCTACTTTGTATATTCTAGAAGCGTTTGCTAATGCAGTTGGCATGAAAATTAATTGACCTTATTCAATCGGTTACATTGGTGTGCGGAATGTTGGCTATAAGGTGTCATCGATGTTTTTGTCAGCGTCCTCGGCGCATCCCCATAGATCGACGGGTCATCAAAGGCAGGAAACGGGGCACCCGCTAGACCGCCCCACGGTTTGGCGACGTTGCGTGATCGAGTAGATGACTAGCGCCCCGTGCTCTAGTGGTCTTGAGGGTGCTTGGGGATATCCAGTCATGAACTTACATCGTAGCTGGCGTGCTGAGCTGGGCTTGATCACCCTAGGCGTCCTCGTGCTGACCGTCCTCGGGCTTTGGTATGATCATTTGCCCCTAACACTTCTCGCCGGCGTCGCCAGTTACCTGGTCTGGCATCTGACCCAGCTCTACCGGCTGCATACTTGGCTGATCCGGGGATGCTCCACCCATCCCCCCGATTCCATGGGCATCTGGGCTGAGCTCATGTGTGAACTGGGACGCAGCCAGCGCCGCACCCGAAAACGAAAGCGCAAGCTCCGCCGAGCCCTTAAACGGTTCAGGGAGTCTACCGCCGCCTTGCCCGACGGGACCGTGGTACTCGGTCAACATGGGGAGATCGAATGGTGGAACAGCGCGGCGGAACGGCTGCTGGGGTTGCGACGACCCGATGACCGAGGGCAACGCATCGCGAACCTCATCCGTTATCCGGAATTCGTTCGCCGACTGGAGTCCCAAGACTGGCGCCAACCGATGGTGATGTGCTCGCCGGTGGATGGCAATATATGGCTGACCCTAAACATCGTGCCCACCGCGAAGAACAAGTACCTACTGCTGGCGCAAAACACCACGCGGCTCCAGCATCTCGATCAGGTGCGCCGAGATTTCGTGGCCAACGTGTCCCATGAGCTACGCACCCCACTCACCGTGATCAGCGGATATGTCGAAGCCCTCTTAGATCACACCGAGGCGCGTAAGCCGCCCTGGAAACAAGTGTTGCCCCAAGTCCACGAGCAAGCTCGGCGCATGCGGGGTATCGTTGAGGACCTGCTCTTGCTGTCACGTCTGGAGCTCGACCGAGAACTGACAGGGGAAGAGGAAATCGCGGTCTCCACTCTGCTCAGGCAGATCCACAAAGAGGCAATGGAATTAAGCGGTGAAGCAAAGCATCGCATCTTGCTCGACATCGAGCCGCAACTCGGACTGAGCGGCAATCGCAACGAGCTGCGCAGCGCGTTCTCCAATCTGGTCGTCAATGCAATTCGCTACACACCGGCCGGCGGTGAAATCCGGCTTCGCTGGCATGCGGATGCCGAGGGCGCCTACTTCTCTGTTTCAGACACCGGCGTCGGCATCGAGGCGAGCCATATACCGCGGCTGACGGAGCGCTTTTATCGCGTCGACGTCGGCCGTTCCAGAGAAACCGGTGGTACCGGTTTAGGCCTCGCGATCGTTAAGCATGTGGTCACTCGGCACGGAGGCGAACTCACCATCCAGAGTACAGTGGGCAAAGGGAGCACGTTTACCTGCCATTTCCCGGCTCGCCATTTCTACTGGTTGGAGAGTGAGAAAGCCATGGGGCCAGTCCCCTCCTGGCCGCTCGCTATCACACGCCAATAGCCATCTGCGGTGCAAACGTATCCGGGTTTTTTCGTCAGCGACATCTTCTTGGAATGCCTATCGCATCATACACTATCATTTTAGGCGTCAGGCACCATTCCTACAGTAGAGGGCCGATGTAAATGACGATCGAGCATCTCAAACCGCATACCTTTCATCAGTTCGACCGGGAACTCGAGGATATTCGCAGTCAAGTCATGGCCATGGGAGGACTGGCCGAGAAGCAGCTAGCGGATGCGCTAAGCGCGTTGCTTAATTCTGACGGTACGCTAGCCGAGACTGTCATCGCCAACGACAGTCAGATGAACCGCATGGATGTGGCGGTCGACGACGCCTGCACCAAAGTATTGGTGCGACGTCAGCCCACCGCATCTGATCTCCGCCTGGTATTGGCCGTCATCAAAACGATCAATGACCTAGAACGCATCGGCGACGAGGCCAAGTTCGTGGCAAGAATCGCGCTGCGGCTCGTGGATAAAGTGACCATCCAACCGCATCAGCTCAGCCCAATCGAGCACATGGGCGAAAGAGTCAAACACATGCTTCACCAGAGTCTAGATGCGCTGGCGCGAGCCGATGGACAACAGGCCATCCAGGTGGCGCTCGCCGACAAAAATATCGACCAGGACCACGACCGGATCATGCGCCAAATGCTCGCCTACATGATGGACGATCCTCCCCATATCCCCGACATTACCCCGCTTTGCTGGTGCGCTCGTGCCCTGGAGCGTATCGGTGACCGCTCGCGTAATATCTGCGAACACACCATCTACCTGGTAAAGGGCAAGGATGTGCGACACGCCGATCTCGAGCAGTTCGTTGAGGAGATGGCCGTCGCCCGCCAGCAAGCCGAATAGGGTTAGAACTCCCGTTATGGCCGGCGTTTTGCCGGGGTTGCGCTTCGGAGCACACGATCGGTGCCCCAGCCTTCAGCAGCCGAGCCCCTTGTGGCAGAGCTACCGAATCCAACTCGTCGCTGCTGCGGACGACCGGTGTGGTTAGGCGAGGGTGGGCATCGTTGCTAGCGTAGCGTCGTCTCGGGCAGGTGAATGACCCCGGCTCAACGTCTATACTGGCAGAATGGCGAGGTGGTAACGTTTCGACAACTCCTGAAGGGCTATAGAGGCATGGATGACGCACGCATAAAACGAGCAATTATAAAGGCGCTGGTGTTTCCCCGTGCCCTCATACGCGGGGAAATCTCTATCGAGGAGTGCCCCCATGCCGGAAACTTTTGTCCACAGGATCGGGAGTGTCAGGAGTGTCACTGCGGCGCGGAGTGTGAATGGTTGTTCAGCAGCGATGAATCAGTCGCGTTGGAGGAGAAGTCCTTGGACGAACTGGAAGGTGCGCTAGAGTTTGCGGTGGGATACGTGGATGCGCGGATCATGCGCCTCGGCCACGAGGCCAGCACCTGCCACTGTCGAGCATGCTCATGGCTGACCAGCGGCATGGCTCTGGTCGACCAGGTGGCCGCCCTGTCGTGGGGGATCAACGACGGCCCGGCATCGACGCTTGCGATAAGCGAGAACTTAAGCCTCGCGCCTAAGGCGGGCATCCGATATCAAGCGCAACAACCCAATAGGTCGACGGTAAGATGACCGCCATGCCTACCTTACTGAATTCCCTTGAGAGCTTGTGACAAAACCGTAGCGAGCAGCCCGAGAGCCAGGCGGACGGGGGTGCAGCGACGGTTTTTTCACGAGATCTGAGGTACCCACGGTAGGTGTTAATCGAACCTGCTTCTCAGGCGTGCCACCCACTTTCCCTGCGCAGAGACCTGTAGATGGATCTATCTGTCATTCTCCCGCTGTACAACGAGGAAGAAAACCTCCAGCCAATGTACGATGCGATTACCCAAGCTTTAGCCCCACTGGAGCTAAACTACGAGATACTCTTTATCGACGATGGAAGCCGCGACCGCACGTTTGCCCAGGCTGCCGAGTTGGCTCACGCTGATGCCCGATTGCGAGTTATCAAATTTCGCCGCAACTACGGGCAAACACCCGCCATGGTGGCCGGTATCGAGCATGCCAAAGGCGACATACTGCTAACCATGGACGGAGATCTGCAAAATGATCCGCGGGATATTCCCATCTTCCTCGATAAGCTGCGGCAAGGATACGATATCGTAGTGGGCTGGCGCTATAACCGCCAAGACAAACTGATCACGCGCAAGATTCCATCAAAAATAGCGAACTGGCTCATTGGTAAAATTACGGGGGTGCCCATTAAAGATAATGGCTGTTCCCTGAAGGCTTATCGAGCGCGTGTCATTCAGAACATTCCGCTCTATTCTGAGATGCATCGTTTTATACCTGCCATGACGTCGCTTGCTGGAACACGGATCGCTGAGGTGAAGGTAAACCATCACGCTCGACGTTTTGGCAAATCAAAATATGGGTTATCACGTATTTATAAGGTTTTGCTCGATTTACTAGTCATCAAAACGCTGTTAACGTTCTTCGCACGACCCATTATTAGCTTCGCGGCAGTGGCCCTCTTCGCGGGATTGATCAGCAGCGGGGCATTGATCGCGGCGTTGATCGAAACCCTTGCAGGAGAGAATCAACCGTCCACCATCTTTTTCGGCCTGGGACTCCTGTACGCCACATTAGCGATTACTGTATTTTTTTGGGGGATACTCGCAGAGGTTATCTACCGCACAGGCGATCTGAGACCGGAAATCATGGCAGACTTGGTCACAGATAAGCAAGACACGGAAGTACAACAGGCCAGATAGTCAAGACCATGGAAAATACAGTCGAGTTATCTGTCATCATTCCCGTCACCGATCGCTATGACCCGATTCGGGACGTCCACAAGGAGTACAAACAAGGGCTTGAGACATCCTCACTTATGTGGGAAATGATCTACGTGCTAGACGGCCCATTTCCCGACGTTCTGAGTGAACTCACGCAACTCAGAGAAGAAGGCGAAAAGATTCGCATCATCACCCTTGCTAGACGATTTGGCGAAGCCACCGCTCTGACGGTAGGGTTCAATCACTCCTCGGGCAATATCTTACTCACCCTACCCGCCTATCAACAAGTGGAAGCGAGTGAAATCCCCAAACTGCTCGGTGCCCTCAACGAGCACGACATGGTGCTAGCGAGGCGTCACCCCCGAATAGACTCCCGCCTCAATCGCTTACGATCGAGGATATTCAACACCCTCCTAAAATTTGATCGTGACTTCCCCATTCACGATGCTGGCTGCAACGTCCGGGTATTCAAGAGATGTGTTGCTGACGAGATACATATCTACGGGGATCTGCATACTTTTCTTCCCCTCATGGCACACCGTCAGGGTTTTAAAATTACCGAGTTATCGGTGAGGCAATCACATCGCGACCGCTTGCGGCGCTCCTACCCGCCCACGAAATATTTCACTAAGCTACTGGATATTCTTGCAATTTTTTTCCTCACCAAGTTCACCAAAAAGCCCCTGCGGTTCTTTGGTCTGGCAGGTGCCACAACACTCATGCTGGGATTGGTGGCTACGCTTTACATAGTCATCGAACGACTGTTTTTTGACGTGGCACTAGCGAACCGTCCGGCTCTCTTGTTCAGTTCTCTGTTAATCGTACTCGGCATACAGATTTTTGCTATCGGCCTGATCGGTGAAATCATCATCTTCACCCATGCTCGACAGCTCAGGGAATACACCGTTGAGCGCATTATAAATTGACAAAGCGACTCACGTGTATTGGCCAAGTCGCCTGCGATAAGAAGCTGTCTTAAAAATGTCACGAGCGCCGGCGGAGCAAGGCGCACGGTGGCGACAAAATCGTCCGGAACGATTTTGAACAGCTGCAAGCTGGCCCCGAAGGGGCGAGCCCCAAGGATGGGGCGAGTCACAACCGGAGTGTACAAGGGAGTACATGAGGATTGCGAGCCGCCGTGCAACGCAGCTCAGGCAAGCGCAGTAATTTTTAAAACAGCTATCTCAGTCCGTTGCACCGCGGTCGTAGCGGTCTTCGAAGCGCAGAATATCATCTTCTCCGAGATAGCTACCAGACTGGACTTCGATCAGCTCTAACGCAAGCTTGCCGGGATTCTCCAGCCGATGCTTGGCGCCAATGGGAATATAGGTCGATTGATTCTCGGTAAGCAAAAACACCTCATCATCCCGGAAGACTTTGGCCGTTCCGCGAACGACTATCCAATGTTCAGCGCGATGGTGATGCATCTGCACCGATAGGGCGGCGCCTGGCTTGATCGACAGGCGTTTAACCTGAAAGCGGTCACCGCGGTCCAGTCCTTCATAGTATCCCCAGGGCCGATAAACACGCCGGTGAAAGTTTCCTTCATTTCGACCGGCCTTCTTCAGCCAGTCAACGACCCGTTTGACGTCCTGGCTGTGGCTCTTATGGGCAATTAGAACAGCATCATCGGTAGCGACCGCGATAATATCGTTTACGCCGAGGGCAGCAATCAACCCGTGCTCGGCAAAGAGAAGGCTATTGTGAATTTCGTGGCCATAAACATCGCCGACCAGAACATTGCCATGGCTGTCGGGTGTACCGAGCTGCATGATCGCTGGCCATGCACCCACATCTGACCAGCCCGCATCGAGCGGTACCACGGCGGCACCGAGGTCCGGCATTTCCGCGCCCTGTGTTTGCCCCGCACCGCGGAGAGCTGTCAAGCGTTCCATAACGGCGTAATCGATAGAATCGCTTGGACAAGTTTCGAATGTGGCACGATCCACGCGGTAGAATTTTTCATCGGACCGTCCCTTCTCCCAAGCCTTTTCGCAGATCTCGAGGATCTGTGGTTGATAGCAGCTCATGGCCTTCAACCAGACGGAAGCCTTCATCAAGAATAGGCCACTATTCCAATAATACTCACCTGAAGCGATGTAACTCGCGGCAGTCACTGAGTCAGGTTTCTCAACGAATGAATCGATCCAGAATCCCCCCTCCCCATTCCTCCCGGCCATACCGGCGCGCCTTCGAATATAACCGTAACCGGTCTCGGCCGAGGAAGGCACCACGCCGAAAGTGACGATCAGGTCATCGCGCGCGAGGGCTATTCCGGCGAGGACGGATCGGCGAAACCTTGGGATATTTTCAATGACGTGGTCCGCGGGCATCACCAGCAGTATGGGATCCCGGGCGTATCTGCTCGCTGTGAGAGCGGCGATCGTGAGCGCCGGCGCTGTATTACGGCTAACCGGTTCAAGCAGGATTCGACAAGGACCGCGCCCGATGCCCTCGAGCTGATCCAGGACAAGAAAACGCAGCTCCTCGCTGCAAACGACAAGGGGAAATGCAATCGCAAGCTGCGCGGGTTCCCCAGGTGACTCGAACGCTTCTTCAGCCAAACCGTCTAACCGCACGACGGTATCCTGCAGCAAGCTGTGGTTGCCTTTAAGCCGCAGAAGCTGTTTTGGATAACCAGCCCGTGACAAGGGCCACAGACGTGTACCAGAACCTCCGGCAAGGATCACCGGGCAGATCTCAAGGGTTTGCATGCCTCGCTCCATTAGCCATACGCTGCTCCAAGACCATCAGGCGTTGGCCATCGTTTCGGCAGTTTGATGACCTTTGCCCTGGGGGCAGCGGACCCGGGGCTGCAAGGGACGCCGTGAAGACGTCCCTGTCGGCTTGGCTCCGGCATCCCTTCCGCACAACACACCCTTGCCGCAAGGGGTTCGGCTGCCGAAGGCCTGGAGACCGACGGTGTGCTCCTAGGTTGTTCACCCCGCTCGTCTAATCTTCCTCTGAATTTTGCCTGCGGTTGACTCTCAGCTCCTTGCGCAGCTCCGCCAGCTCTTCTCGCAAAATGTTTGCCAGTGCCAACATTGAGTGTTCGACTGAAGCCAAGCGCTCGGCGTCCCTGCGAGGCCCTTCCCCTGGCAGCGGCCCTGTCGGTGACGACACGCTATCGGATTGAGTCTCTCCGTGGCCGTAAGCTCCCGTTTCATCTTGCGCTCCCGTCGATGGCGCCTCTGCTCCGTTTCTCCCCCCCGCTGGATGGATTTCTGCCCCACCCTGCTCTTCTAGCATATCCTCTGTGACAGCCGATACGGCATCGTGGGTTATCTCGTGCAGTTCCTCTAAACAGCCATACAGAAACAGTCGATCGCACAGCGTGTTGATGCGCCGGGGAGTCCCATTGGTGAATTCGTGAATGTCTAGGTAGGCTTGGTCCGTGAATTGCGGGTCTCCCTGCCACCCCGCCGTAATGAGGCGGTGGTCGATATACCCGCGAGTCTCATCCGGTCCAAGGGGCTTGAGATGGTAAGCGGCGATGACGCGCTGACGCAGCTGTTCAAAGCCTTCTGAACGCAGCGTCGCGCGGAACTCCTTCTGACCTAGCAGAAAGCTCTGCAACAAAGCACGGCCGTCCATCTGGAAATTGGACAGCATTCGCAACTCCTCGATAGACTGCCTCGGTAATCCCTGTGCCTCGTCAACCACAAGCAAAACCCGCTTGCCTTCCTGCACGCACGCTTGGAAAAAAGCCTCAAGACTCATCAAAAGCCCTGCCTTGCTGACCTTGTGGTAAGGCAGACCATACGCCGAAGCCACCACCCGCAACAGATCATCGGCCTTCAGTTGGGTCGAAACCACCTGTGCCGCCACCACATTCTCAGCCTCAAGAGACCTGAAAAGTGTGCTGACCAGCATGCTCTTTCCGGTGCCTACCTCGCCGGTAATGATGATAAAGCCTTCACCCTGTTTCACACCGTACCGCAGGTAGGCAAGCGCTCGCTTATGGACCTGGCTGTTGTAAAAAAAGCGAGGATCTGGACTGAGCTGAAATGGTTTAGTGCGCAGACGATAAAACGATTCGTACATGACAAGCGGCAGTCCTTAACTTTGCAACCCAGCTGGAAGCTGGGTGTCATTTCGGGGGCTTATTAACCATGTTCGAGGACCATAAGTTATCCATTTTGCCATGCGCTGGCTTGGCAAGCTAGGCAAGCACGGGGCGCACAGAAGATACTCGGAACGAAGAGCATAGAACGCCACCATGAGCCCACCTCATAGGGTGTAAATGAGCCTACTGGCCTCGCGATAGCTGCGATACGGCGCTCGCCCCTCGCCTATCTAGCTGATATTTCTCGTTTCTATACCCCATCCGCTTGATACTCGGACTGCTCGCGACGGTTCTTGTCGCCACCTCTTAGCCCATACTTGTTGAGTAAAGCATAAAGCGTGGGGCGTGTAACGCCGAGCATTTCTGCCGCCTGCGTTACCTTGTGATCACAGCAGGCCAGCACACGCCGAATCGCATGTCGCTCAGCCTCCTCCCTCACCTGGCGAAGATTGAGCGGCAACAGCGGTTCCTCGGTGACACTTGGTAACTCCAGATCGCTCGCACTAACATGGGGACCTTCTGCCATAATCGCTGCACGCTTCACCCGATTTTCCAACTCCCTCACATTGCCTGGCCAACCGTAACCCTGGATCGCGGCAATTGCCTCTTCAGTAAATCCACGCCGTGGCTTGCCGTAGACTCGGCTAGATTTATCGAGGAAAATTCTAGCCATTAACGCGGCATCGCCGACCCGCTCACGCAGAGGGGGGATGCGTACCGACACCTCTGCGATTCGATAGAACAAATCCTCACGAAATCCCCCATCCTGCATCATTCTGAGCAGGTTCCGATGGGTGGCGGATACAATCCGCACATCCACCTCTATCTCCTCTCGTCCTCCTAATCGCTCAATTTTACGTTCCTGCAAAAAGCGCAGCAGCTTCGCCTGCAACGACTGAGGCAGATCGCCGATCTCGTCCAGAAACAGCGTGCCTCCGTGGGCACTTTCGATCTTCCCCATAGTTTGTCTGGTCGCACCGGTGAATGCACCCCGCTCATAGCCAAACAGCTCGCTCTCGAGTAGCGTCTCGGGAATCGCTGCACAGTTGATGACGGTAAAGCGCTGGTCTTTTCGTGGGCCGAGCTTATGCAAGGCGCGCGCAAGAAGCTCTTTGCCCGTTCCACTTTCACCGAGCAAGAGCACACTGACACCGGTGGGCGCAATCTTCTCCACCGTCTCGCACACCTTGGCCATCTCCACACTGACCCCGACCAATCCTTCTAGGGGTGAGTGGACATCGCGCAAGGCCAAACGCCGATTCTCCCTCTCCAGCTCATGTAAGCGGAAAGCGCGGTTGACGATGAGTTTAAGAATGTCAGCGTCGATCGGCTTCTGGTAAAAGTCGTAGGCGCCCGCCCCCACGGCCCGCACCGCATTGTCTCGGCCATCGTTACCGGTCACGACGACCACCTTCGTATCCGGCGCAAGCGACAGAATCTCCACTAGAGCGGCCATTCCCTCGGAGACATTGCTCGGGTCAGGAGGCAGACCGAGATCGAGGAGCACAACCGGGGGCTCATGCCGGCGCAGCTGGTTCAATGCCCCCTCGCGATCCCCAGCCACTATGACTGACGACCCCTCAAAACACCAGCGAAGCTGGTTCTGCAGGCCCGGATCATCCTCGACCACGAGCAGTGTCTGCAGCCTCGGCGCTTTTTCCTCGGTCACGCGCCTTCCCTCCATATGCCCTCATACGCCACAAAGTCGGCCACGTTCATGGTTTCCCCACCCCCTATCCGCTCCATGTGCACTGCCTCTGTCCTCCCCCTCTGCCTGCAGCACGCGGTGAAGCTCCTTGGGTTAGCCGACTAGGCGCTTCCAGATCGAAGCATCGTGTCGCGGCACAAAGAGTGACCCAGTGGGAAGGAAACCCAAGGCCATTTTGGGCGTCACGGTGAATTAGACAGCTGATCGACGTTGGCGACGATTTCTTTAACCGCCAGGACTTGACTCGCCCTCGTGTTCTACGCTCCCACTGCGCTGCGGCAAATAGGTGCGGCGGTGAGCGGTCACCTCGTCGCAATACACCACCGATGCCCCGATAATGCGGCCAAGACACCGATGCACCGTCGAAGACTAATGTGGCAAGGAACTCCCGGCGGCCCGAGGCGTCAGATTTGCTACGACTGTAAAGAATGGATTTGGACCGCGTAATCGGGGGAAGAAGGGCATCATTGATTAAATGCTGAATTGTTTAAATCTCTGACCGGAGCAATATCATGTCGACTCTACTTGATCCCCCGAAGAAGTCCGTATTTGTCGAGGCAGAAGCCACCCGGCGCCTCCCTGGTCGGCGCGGTCGGCCTCGTAAGCGCAGGCCGGATGATGCGATGTTCGCCATTGAAACCCACCAAAACGGACAGGGGCAACTCATCATCATCGGTAAGGCCAGTCGAAAACGAGCCACCACGTTCGTCAATATCCCGGTTTCAGCAGACCTGCGAAAGCGCTTGGATAAGAGGATCATCGGATCCATGGCGATGGGAGCGGGAGCGTTGCTGCAATGGGCGTTGGATGAATTGGATCGGCGAGGCATTTCCGTCGAGGCACGGCCTAACGAATAGCGCTGGAGGTCGGGGACAATGTGCTACCGGGACATCGATGCGTGATGGCCGTAAAGGCCCGTCACCCACGTTCCGAGAGGGGAGTGTAGTCGCGTATCGACGGCCCGAGATAGACCTGCCGCGGACGAGCGATGCGCTGTTCAGGATCCTCCAGCATTTCTAGCCACTGTGCCAACCAGCCGGCGGCGCGTGGAATGGCGAACAACACCGGAAACATGTCTATCGGAAACCCTAACGCTTGCATGATGATACCACTGTAAAAATCAATGTTCGGATAGAGCTGTCGAGAAACGAAAAACTCATCGTTGAGAGCGATGCGTTCGAGCTCAACCGCCACCTCGATCAAGGGACTGGTGCCAGTGACTTCGAACAATTCGTGTGCCACTTTCTTAACGACGGCCGCCCTGGGGTCATAACTGGTGTAGATGCGGTGCCCAAAACCCATCAAACGCATCTCCCCCTTCTTGACCCGCTCCACGTAGGCTGGGACTGCCGACACGGACCCAATCTCTTGCAAGACACGCAGCACTGCCTCGTTGGCGCCTCCGTGCAATGGGCCATAAAGTGCAGCGGCTGCCGCCGCCATGGCACTGTAAGGGTCAGCTCGGCTTGAGCCGACCATGCGCATCGTCGAGGTGGAGCAGTTCTGCTCGTGATCGGCGTGCAGGATAAAAAGCACGTCCAAGGCCCGTGCGGACTCCGGTCTGACCACGTAACCACGCTCGTTCATATAGTCAAGCATATACAAGAAGTTCGCGGTGTAACCGAGGGCACTGATGGGATAATTGCACGGTCGCCCGATGCGCAACCGATAAGCAAAGGCAGCAATCGTCGGCAGCTTGCCCAGGATGCGCCAGATCTGTTTTTCCCGTACCAGGGGATCGTCGACATTCTTTGCTTCCGGATGGAAGGTCGACATGGCCGCAATGGAGCTAATCAGCATCCCCATTGGGTGGGCGTCATAGCGGAACGTACTGATCGCCTGGGCTAAGTTCTCGTGGATGTAGGTATGGCGCATAATCCGGCTAGTCCAGGAAGCGAGCTGGGCTTGATTGGGAAGAGCGCCATGAATGAGCAGATAAGCGACCTCTAGGAAAGTACTCTTTTCTGCCAGCTGCTCGATGGGATAGCCGCGGTAACGCAAGATTCCTCGGTCTCCATCGATGTAGGTGATGCGGCTGTGACAAACCGCCGTGTTGGAATACGCAGGATCATAGGTCATCATGCCGAAATCATCGGGATGCACCCGAATCTGACGCAGATCCATGGCGCGGACCGTATCGTTCTCGATAGGAATCTCATAGGTCTGGCCCGTCCGATTGTCAGTGATGGTTAAGCTCGATCTGTTCATGGCAGTGGGCTCCTCTGGCCATCGTTGCTGATCTTCACTCCGAACAACCCCAGCGATTGCCGACGAGATCGACTAGTCTTAAAGTGAGCGTTCGTGGCGTCATCGTGCACAGCTCTAGGCGCCGACGCATTTCGGAGCTATCCTCTTAGGCAATTGGCGAGCGCCACCCGCTGACTAAACACCGCGCTACCGTGGCGGCCTTTAGTCATCCGGTTTTATGACGCAGCGCACCAATTGAGGATAATGAACTTCGCCTATCATCACAACGGTCTTCTTCGACGAACGCCATGAGCATGATGAACACTCTTGGAACGCGCTCTAGCCTCAAGGTGGGCGAACAGAGCTACCAAATCTTTAGCCTGGCCCCCTTAAGCGATCGATTCGACCTCGCTACACTCCCGTTTTGCCTCAAAATCCTGCTGGAGAACTTGCTGCGTCACGAAGACGGGGTCAATGTTACCGATCGAGACATCGAGTTGCTGGCCTCTTGGGACCCACACGCCAAACCACAGGCCGAGATCGCCTTCACCCCCAGTCGGGTCGTGCTGCAGGATTTCACTGGGGTACCGGCGCTCGTTGACCTTGCCGCGATGCGCGACGCGATACGGATCCTCGGCGGCGATCCGGCTAAAATCAACCCCTTGTCCCCTGCCGAGTTGGTTATCGACCATTCTGTGCAGGTCGATGCGTATGCCAGCAGTGACGCCTTACAGCGCAATGTAGATTTGGAATTCACCCGCAATCAGGAACGCTACCGCTTCCTACGCTGGGGACAACAGGCTTTCTCAAACTTCAAGGTCGTCCCACCGAATACCGGTATCGTGCACCAAGTCAACCTCGAGTACCTGGCTCGGGTGGTCTTTGCCGAACCGAGAGAAGGGGGCATGCTGGCGTTCCCGGATACGGTGGTCGGTACCGACTCGCACACCACGATGATCAACGGACTCGGGGTGCTGGGGTGGGGTGTAGGCGGCATCGAAGCCGAGGCCGCCATGCTCGGTCAACCGATCAGCATGTTGATTCCAGAAGTGGTGGGTTGTCGATTGACCGGGAAACCGCCAGAGGGGGCAACTGCTACCGATTTGGTGCTGACGATCGTGCAGATGCTGCGGCAAATGGGCGTTGTCGGCAAGCTGGTGGAATTCTTCGGCGATGGCCTCGAGCATCTGCCGTTGGCAGACCGTGCCACCATCGCCAACATGGCCCCCGAGTACGGCGCAACCTGCGGTATCTTTCCTATCGATGCAGAGACCCTGAGATACCTTCAGCTCACCGGACGTAGGCCAGAACAGGTGGCACTCGTGGAGGCTTACGCCAAGGCCCAGGGCCTGTATCGCTCACCGAATAGCGACGAGGCCCAATACAGCGCCCTTTTGGAATTGGACATGCGCAAAGTCGAACCCAGCCTGGCTGGACCTAAGCGCCCCCAGGATCGAATCAGCTTGCGCACGGCTCAACAAACCATCACCCGGGCCCTACATGCACTGCAGGACGAACGCTCCGGGCGCACCTCTCGGGACCCTGAGATCGCACGCTTTAGCGATAACGGCGGTGGCACGGCTGTGGGTGCCGCCGAATCCCGCCATTCGGGCACAACGGTCATTAACTATCAGGGCCAACGAATGGCTTTGAAGGACGGGGCGATCGTCATTGCCGCCATCACCTCCTGCACGAACACGTCCAATCCGACGGTTATGCTGGGTGCCGGACTCCTCGCCCGGGAAGCGCTGAAACGCGGCCTTCGCGTCAAACCTTGGGTCAAGACAAGCCTCGCGCCCGGATCAAGGGTGGTGACCGAGTACCTCGCCAAGTCGAACCTACTCGCTGACCTCGAAGAACTCGGTTTTCACTTAGTGGGCTACGGTTGCACGACTTGTATCGGCAACTCCGGACCTTTACCGGAAGCCGTCAGCCAGGGAATCCGAGAAGGCGATCTCATCGTGTGCGCCATTCTGTCCGGAAACCGCAATTTTGAAGGTCGCATTCACCCGCAGGTTACGATGAATTTCCTCGCATCACCTCCCTTGGTGGTCGCCTATGCTCTGGCTGGCACCATGGAGATCGATCCGTACCACGAGCCCTTGGGGAATGATCGCCATGGCAACCCCGTGTTCCTGCGCGATATCTGGCCGAGCCAGAGCAGTGTGCAAGCGGTGATGGCGCAGAGCATCGATCCCCACATGTTCCGTGCAAGTTACGCTCGGGTCTTCGCCGGCGATAGCCGCTGGGCCGGCATGGATGTCCCAAAGACAGAGCAATTCGAATGGCAGCCGCAATCCACCTACATTCAGCACCCCCCTTACTTCGAAGACATGGGGAGAGAGCCCGCCGCGATCAAGCCGATCGAAGGTGCTCGAGTGCTGGCGCTACTCGGCGACAGCATCACCACAGACCATATCTCTCCGGCAGGCGCTATCAATTCAGACAGTCCTGCGGGACGTTATCTCATGGAGCGCGGTATCGAACCACGGGATTTCAATTCCTACGGATCTCGGCGCGGCTGCCACGATGTGATGGTTCGCGGTACCTTTGCTAACGTGCGACTGCGCAATCGGCTGGCCCCAGACACGGAAGGTGGCTGGACGATCCATCAACCATCGGGCGAGCTCATGCCTATCTATGATGCGGCCATGCATTACCAACAAGAAGGCATCCCCTTGATCGTCATCGCAGGCCAAGAATACGGCAGCGGTTCCTCAAGGGATTGGGCCGCCAAAGGACCTCTGTTGCTTGGGGTGCGAGCGGTCTTGGCGGAGAGCTTCGAGCGCATTCACCGATCCAATTTGATCGGTATGGGGATCCTCCCCCTCCAGTTCTCCGCCGATCAGAATGCGGCCATCTTGGGACTAAGTGGCACGGAGCGGTTTGACATCCCTGCCGTGGACATCGGCCGTCGGCGGGTCACTGTGCACGCCCATCGGCCGGATGCGCCATCGATCGCCTTCGAGGCCACGGTGCGAATAGACACGCCAAAAGAGCGAGAATACTACCAAAATGGAGGCATACTCCATTACGTGCTGCGGCAACTGCTTAAAGGGTGACGTCGAGTCAGAGGTCATGGAAAAGCCATCGCGTGCGGCCTGAGAGCCAGGTGGCGCGCAGCGACGAGCGACCTTGAGATGAGATCCGATCAGGCGAGGAGCAAGCCCCGCCCAAGACCGCTAGCAAGCGGCGTAGTGGGGTTTTTCACCAGCTGTTAGGCAACACATACACGGTTTCGCCCTTTGCTCTTCGCCTTGAGCAGCGCGTGATCCGCTTCCTTGAACAACTCTGTCGACGAAACCATGCCTGGACGGCGAAGGCCGACGCCAACACTCACGGTTAACGGCACACCGATAGGAGAAATCCGCTTGCCATGGAGCTCCACCGCCCGTCGCAAACGCTCGGCGAGGTGATGAGCGGCTTCTGCATCCGTGTTGGCGCAGATCACGACAAACTCCTCACCGCCAAAACGGCACGCCAGATCGTTGGCCCGTGCGGCCCCCCGCAGCACGGCCGCCGTCTCCCGCAGGACCTTGTCGCCGACATCATGCCCGTGACAATCATTGAAAAGCTTGAAGTGATCGACATCCACCATCAGGCAGGCCAGTGGCAGCCCCCCTCGTTCGGCAGCAGCCCATTCCTTGACAACGTGCTCCATGGCGTAGCGCCGGTTAGGCAACTCAGTAAGGGGATCCGTCAGCGCCGCTTCCCTCAGACGCCGGTTCATGATCGCCAGCTCCGCCAGGTAGCGACGATTGTCTTGCTTCTCCCATTCTATCTCGTTCTGTAGCCGAATCAGGCGTTCTCCCCCTCGAATTCTCGCCTCCAGTACCCTGCGACTGTAGGGCTTGACCAGGTAGTCGTCTGCCCCCGCTTCAAAAGCCGCCACCAAATGCTCCTCATCCTCCTGCATCGTTAGCATGATAATGTACAAAAGCTGACCAAAGCGTGCCTTTCTCAGCGCCCGGCACACGGCTAAGCCGTCCATTTCCGGCATCAACCAGTCGGTAATAATCAATTGTGGTCTTGCATCCAGGGCAACCTGCAAACCCTCCCGACCGTTGCTCGCCGTGAGCACTTGCTGCCCGTCTTTTTCGAGATGGAGGGTCAACTTGCGCAGGATCACTGGATCATCGTCGATAACCAGGACCCGTAGAGAGGGGTGCTGTTGATCTTGGGATATTGCCTCCACAGGCCGGATCTGTTCCAGTATCTCGGCAAAGCTGAAACGCTTGTTGTTCACTGGCATGTCCAGGAGCTGACCCCATTCACCCCAATCGCGGACCACGGCATCGAATAAGGGACCCATCTCGGTCTCCTCCAGACCCCGGTGCTGACCGAGCACCATGAGTTGGGACAAGAGAGCCCCCCGTTGTTGCTCCGAAGCCACGCATATCCCGGCGATGTGGGCCGCCAAGTGAAGCACCTCCGCAAGCGCCCGCTCACGAGAGCCTTGCGGCAGCTTGTCGCTATCGATCACCTGTTCGTGCTCACCCACCGCTTCCAGAGCCACTTGCGGAAGCCCCCAGTCGCTGAGCAGCGCGATGGTCAGATCGATGTGGTCGACGAATAACGTGCTGCGTTCAAGCCGGATCAGCTCTACCCGGCTCGCTGCCGCGCGCTCGAGGGCTCCGTAGGACTCGGGATACAGACTCGCCAGCGCCAGACAGCCAACCTGACTGAGGAGGCCGCACGTAAAAGCCTCTTCTGGTGGAAACGCCCTGTCTTTCGCGCATAACGCCTGGGCAGCGAGTGCGGTGGCTAGCGAACGCGACCAAAACTTCGTGTAATCAAAACCTTGACAGGGGCCGCGGCGAGAATTCGACAGCACCGAAAGGCCGAGAGTCAGCTGGCGAACGACCTGCACGCCAAGGAGGATGACGGCATCCGGAACCGATAAGACAGCCCGCCGCAAGCCGACAAAGCCGGAGTTGGCGAACTTGAGCAAGCGGCCAGTCAATGCGGGGTCAGCCTGAATCACGCGCGCGATTTCCTTAACCGACGCCGTGTCTTTCTGGGTGAGTTCCAAGAGTGCAAGAGCCACCCCAGTCGGTGACGGAAGCTCTCCCGCAGCCTTGAGTTCTAGCAAACGGTTTCCTACGGTGGCATCCATAGGCGCTTCTTCTGCGACCCTCGATTTTGCCCGTACAGGGGCATTGCCCATCGAGCTCCTCCGCGCGAGCGCCTGTAGTCAGGGCTTGAAAAGGGGAGCACATAACCTCCCCTGATCTCGACGACTTGGAGGGAACCTTTAGAAATGGCTTCCATGCGCGTTTAAGCCAATGCATGGCCATGGCCATCGTGTCGTCAGGGTCGCTCTTCGAAACGCCCCCTCGGTGCTCAAACCTTCGGCTGCCTAACTTCTTGCGGCACGCTTGTACGCGGCAGCAAAGCCGTAACGGGCCTCGCTGACTTCAGAGATGTCGCGGCAGGGATACGGCTCTGCCCGGCGATAGGATAAGATATCGGAAAACTGATAACCGGATTGTACGCCATGGAGCTCTCTCCCCTGACTGCCCTTTCGCCCATCGACGGGCGCTATCGTCACCAAACCTTCGAATTAAGTTCTCTTTTCAGCGAATTCGGTCTCATCCGCTATCGAGTGTTGGTGGAGGTCCGGTGGCTAGCCTATCTGGCAAGCCGAACGGAGATCCCGGAAATCGGCCCATTCAGCTCGACCGCCAAGCGGCTGTTGGATAGCACTATCGATGAATTTGGGGTTAGCGATGCTGAGGCCATCAAACGCATCGAGGCCATCACCAATCACGACGTCAAGGCCGTCGAATATTACCTGAAGGAGCGTCTCTCGAGTAACGCCGAACTCGCGTCCGTCTCTGAGTTTCTCCATTTTGCGTGCACTTCAGAGGACATCAATAACCTCGCCTATGGTCTGGCCCTAGCGCGTGCGAGGTCCGAGCATCTGATTCCAACCATGGAGGTCCTCATCGCTGAGCTAAGGAGTATGGCCCAGCGCTATGCGGGTGAGGCGATGCTCGCACGCACCCATGGCCAGCCCGCGTCGCCGACCACCGTCGGCAAAGAGATGGCGAATTTCGTGTACCGCCTGGCGCGGCAGCGGCAACAGCTCGAGGCCGTTGGAATTCAGGGCAAAATGAATGGAGCGGTCGGCAATTACAATGCGCACCTTGTCGCTTATCCTGACGTCGACTGGCGGGATCTCACCCGGGATTTCGTGGTCAAGCTGGGTTTAGTCCATAACCCCTATACTACCCAGATCGAACCTCACGACTCTATGGCCGAGCTATTCCATGCCCTGGAACGCTTCAACACCGTATTGTTGGATCTTTGCCGCGACATGTGGGGCTATATTTCCTTAGGCTACTTCCGGCAAAAGGTGGAACGAGCAGAAGTAGGCTCTTCGACGATGCCCCATAAGGTCAACCCCATCGATTTCGAAAACGCAGAAGGTAACTTAGGGTTCGCCAATGCGGTGCTCATGCACTTCAGCGCAAAGCTGCCGACCTCTCGCTGGCAGCGCGATCTGACCGACTCCACCGTATTGCGCAATTTGGGCATCGGCATCGCTCACTCCTTGTTGGCCTACAAGTCGTGCATCAAAGGGATCCGCAAGCTCGCCCTCGACACAGAGGCCCTGCGTGCGGAACTTGACCCCATGTGGGAGGTGTTGGCAGAGCCGATCCAGACCGTGATGCGCCGCTATGGGCTCGACAACCCCTATGAGCAGCTCAAAGCGCTCACACGCGGGCGCGCCATCGATTCGGCCAGCCTAAGACGATTCGTCAACGACCTGGCCATCCCGGCAGATGTTAAGGCCCGCTTGCTTGCCATGACACCACGGGATTATCTCGGGGCCGCGAAGCGTCTAGCGGAAGATGTCTAACTTCAGTTCGCGCAAACGCTTGCAACAGTTCGGAACTTGCGCGGTGATCGTCATTCGACAGGCACACTGGCCTACCGATGAAGCCGCGGTGCGAAGCATCCGCCATGAGGTATTCGTCCAAGAGCAGGGAGTGCCCGAAGCGCTCGAGTGGGATGGCCTGGACCCCCGTTGTGCCCACGTGTTAGCCCTCGGTTCCGATCGAACGCCTGTGGGAACGGGTCGGCTGCTGCCCGAGGGCAAGATCGGGCGCCTGGCAGTACGCAAACTCTGGCGCGGTCAAGGGATCGGCAGCGCCCTCTTGGGTGCCCTGATCCAGCTTGGCAAGGCGCAAGGCCACCCAAACCTTTATCTGCACGCCCAGTTGAAGGCTCGGATATTCTATGAAAACCACGGTTTTCAAAGCGTTAGAAGCAGCTTTATCGAGGCGGGAATACCGCACCAGAAAATGGCCTATCGGTTGACAGCGCCATCCTGTCGCACAAGAGCTTTATGAGCACGGCGCCGACGGTATCCCCTAGAGACCAGCCTGATCACCATCCTATCACTTGGCTACGCCTTATTCCTGATCGGCTGGCCAAGCGCTTCTTCTGCCACCGAGATGGCCGCCCTATCCCTTCGCCTCGGGGACATCGTGAACTCCCGATAGAAGCCAGGACAAGTCAGCTTGAGCGTTGGCCTGTGCGGGCCGATCTGCTGCCGCTCCCGATAGCGGCATTGGCGAAGGGCGACATCAATGGTAGTGAGGTGCCACCAATGCTCGAAATCCTAAGCCCGCTGTTGCTGTGGGGTATGCTCGGGGCGCTTGTGGGCAACGTCCTAACCATAGATAGACCCCTGCCGGCGCCTATCGGCTACCCAACTGTCCAGCAGAGGGTTTCCAGCCTGTCGCCGGTGGGGCCAAGTCCCAGCAACCTCGCCACGACCAATAGCCAGCTGAGCGTGACGACCACATCGGATAACCTTCACCAGAGCGAGCACCCAATCGCCACCCCGGAACGCCCTGCACGGAATCTCCTGGTCAGCGTCCATTACCGAACAAGCGCGATTGCAGCGGGCCACCAGGCCACGGGGAGCATCGAGGAAACTCAACCAGACCCCATGGACGGTGTTCCGGCGGGCTATGACCGCGGGACAAGGGTAAAAACTGAACACCACCAGCACGAGCTCGGGGTACAAGTCTGGCGCACCCGCTCAGCATCAGGTAACCGCCAAGACCAACAAGTCCGAGTGATGGACGGTTTCCCGGCCTGCATCTCTCGCGGCAATTTGGCGTCTTTCGGCACCCAGAGCGTGCTCCTCCTCTACGGTGCCCCGCTTGGCATCGAGCAGGCCACCTGGCACATCGACTTGAGTACCGGCTTTTGTGTTATTCCGCGCTTGCGCGGCGACCAAGTGCTGCTCGATATCGCACCCCGGAGCACGCGCACGGATCTTCGAGGCACCAGCATCGCCAAGACCACAGCCATTGCCACAACCCTCTCGGCGCCACTCGGCCGGTGGGTGGAAATTGGCAGGATTGGTCAGGGAGGCACCGAAACACACAGAGGCACCCTATTGTCGACCCAGACAATCGAAACGGTTTTCGTCAGAGTCGATGAGATAGCGCCTTAGAGTCGGTCTTCAACGCCACTCCCCGTGGCTGAGCTGCGTTGGGTGGTGCTCGGGCCTGGCCTATTTACTCGATGTATTTCGTCGCCGCGCACCGGTCGCCTTGCCGCCGTGCCGCTCGCGACGGTTTTTTCACAACCTCCCAGGCATGCTCCGAGCGCCCAGCAGGCAATTTCTGGTATGTTAACAAACAAGCCCGCAGCCCAACCCGAGCGTCTCACCTTAGCTTGTGCCTGACGGACTGCGATCGAGTGACTCTACGGGGTGAAACTCTCCCCCAGCGGAATGCATAGATGATACTGGTCCATCTTCAGGGTCGCCCGGCATTCTCGGCCTTTCGCCGCGCGAGACTACAGCACGAACTTTCGAATGTTCTGCCCAGGGTGCAGGATGTCGAAATCGAGTTCGTGCATTTCCTGCAGCTGTATCGCCCACTCATCGGCCACCAGCTAAGGGTTTTGGCCCAGCTGCTCGACTACGGTCCACGAGCCCTCGTGCAACCCGCGTATGGCCAGCTGATAGTGGTCACACCGCGTGTGGGTACCGTGTCCCCCTGGTCGAGCAAGGCCACCGATATCACCCACAACTGTGGATTAAACACCGTACAGCGCATCGAACGAGGAACGATTTTTTACTTGCAGACAGAGACCGGCGCGCCTCTCGGTCACCAGGAGCTTGAGGCCCTGAAGCCGGTTCTCTATGACCGCATGACACAGGCCGCCTGGACTGGTTTTGTCGCGCCTGGGGAACTTTTCACGTTGCCTAGCCATAAACCGCTCGGATGGGTGGACATCCAGCCGGTAGATGGCCGCCGTGCCTTAGCGGCGGCTAACACCGAGCTTGGGCTGGCTTTGAGCGAAGCGGAAATCGATTACCTGTTCAAAAGCTTCCAAGCCCTGGGCCGAAACCCCACTGACATCGAGCTCATGATGTTCGCGCAGGCCAACTCAGAACACTGCCGACACAAGATATTCAACGCCAACTGGACCATCGACGGACTTGCGGCGCCGGCGTCTCTTTTCCAGATGATCCGTTATACCCACGCTCAAGATAGCCGGCACATTCTCTCCGCCTATGTCGACAACGCCGCTGTCATCAAGGGACCGGTCACCGCGCGGTTTGCACCCGATCCCGACACGGCGGAGTATCGATACCGAAACGCTGCCACGCATATTTTGATGAAAGTGGAAACTCATAACCATCCGACCGCCATTTCTCCTCGTGCCGGTGCCGCAACCGGCGCTGGCGGCGAAATACGCGATGAGGCGGCGACCGGTCAAGGCGCACGTTCGAAGGCCGGCCTCGTAGGTTTCGCTGTATCTAACCTCCGAATTCCTGGCTTTGACCAACCTTGGGAGTGCGAAGGGAGGCCCCAGCGACCCGCTCGCATCGCCTCCGCCCTGCAGATCATGATCGAGGGGCCCATCGGGGCAGCCAACTATAGTAACGAGTTCGGACGCCCCGTGTTAGCGGGTTTTTTTCGCACCCTTGAGCAACCGGTGCCAGGGACAAAGGGAACTGAAGTATGGGGTTACCATAAACCCATCATGCTCGCCGGCGGACTGGGCAACATCGCCGACGAACACGTCAACAAACGCTCGCTCCCCCCTGGCACTCAGGTGGTCGTCCTCGGAGGCCCCGCAATGCTCATTGGTCTGGGAGGGGGCGCTGCTTCCTCGGTCGCCTCCGGGGAGGGAGATGAAGCGCTCGATTTCGCCTCTGTACAGCGCGACAACGCCGAGATGCAACGCCGCTGCCAGGAGGTCATTGACCGCTGCTGGCAGTTGGGACGGGATAATCCTATTCGCTCGATTCACGATGTGGGAGCCGGCGGCCTCTCGAACGCAGCCCCCGAGTTGCTACATGGCAGCGGTCGTGGCGGAGAGGTGCAGCTGCGTGCTATCCCGAGCGTCGATCCCGGAATGTCTCCTCTCGAGATCTGGTGCAATGAAGCCCAAGAGCGATTCGTGCTCGCGATTTTGCCCGAAAACCTGCAGCGCTTTGCGGCACTCTGCAAACGCGAGCGCTGTCCTTTCGCCGTCATCGGGGAGGTGACCGAGACTGAACAACTCATCATCAAGGATGACGCGTTTGCCAACATACCCGTCGATCTACCCATCTCACTGTTACTCAATGCTCCACCTCGAATGACCCGCTGTGCCGTGCGGGAATCGCTGCCCCACCAGACCTTGGATATTGCCAACATACCCCTAGCCGAAGCCGCACAACGTGTCCTACAGGCGCCTGCGGTTGCCGACAAGACATTTCTCATCACCATCGGTGATCGTTCGGTGGGTGGGCTCGTGGTTCGCGACCAGATGGTTGGAGCTTGGCAAACCCCCGTAGCCGATTGTGCCGTCACTGCGAGCGGTTACGACGCCTATACAGGTGAGGTGATGGCGATCGGGGAACGCCCGTCCCTGGCGCTGCTGGATGCGCCCGCTTCGGGACGAATAGCAGTGGGAGAGGCGCTGACCAACCTGGCTGCGGCGCGCATCGAGTCACTGTCACAAGTCGTGCTTTCCGCCAACTGGATGGCTGCCTGCGGTCACACCGGTGAGGACGCCAAGCTTTTCGACACCGTGCAGGCGGTGGCGACGGAGCTTTGTCCCGCGTTGGGAATCACGATACCGGTCGGTAAGGACTCCCTCTCGATGCAAACCCTCTGGCATGCTAACCAGGTAGCACACAGAGTGATCTCGCCCATTTCGCTGATAGTCTCGGCCTTCGCCGCGGTATCCGATGTGCGCAAGACGCTAACCCCCGTGCTGCGTGGCCACTCACCCGAGACTGCGCTGGTGCTCATCGATCTCGGTGGAGGGAAATGCCGGCTGGGTGGGTCGACACTGGCTCAAGTCTACAGCCAGTGGGGAGAGGTGCCGCCCGACCTCGACGACCCGCAGGCATTCCGTGATTTCTTTGCAACCGTGCAGCAACTCAATGAAGACGGTATCTTGCTCGCTTACCATGACCGATCTGATGGTGGTCTCTTCGTTACCCTCTGCGAGATGAGTTTCGCCAGCCGCTGTGGCCTGAGGGTGATGTTGGACGATGTCGCTGGAGACCCGCTAGCGGCGCTGTTCTCTGAGGAGCTAGGAGCCGTCGTTCAGGTACGACACGACGAAGCCCCGGCGGTGCTGGCAGCCTTTTCCAGTTATAGCGGCCTCAGAGGTCATGTGCACATCATCGGCTATCCCACCGACGACGACAACATCGTATTTTTTCACGGCGGTCGTCACCTGTTACAGCAAACGCGAGTGGCTTTCCACCGATTATGGTCTGCGACCACTTATCACTTGCAAGCCCTGCGGGATAATCCCGACTGCGCCCGGCAGGAATACGACCGCCTGCTCGATGTGGACGATCCAGGTCTGTTTGCCCGCCCTACGTTCTCACCCGATGAGGACATCTGTGCCCCTTTCATCGGAGGGACGCGTCCACGCCTCGCGGTGCTCCGCGAACAAGGGGTCAACGGCCACGTCGAGATGGCCGCCGCCTTCGACCGAGCCGGTTTCAACTGCATCGATGTCCACATGAGTGACCTCATCGAGGGACGAGCCCAGCTCAGTGATTTCGCTGGCTTGGCCGCCTGCGGCGGCTTCTCCTACGGCGACGTCCTCGGTGCTGGGGGAGGATGGGCTCACTCGGTTCGCTACAACACGCGGGCTCAGGAGCAGTTCGCAGCTTTCTTTGCCCGCCCCGACACCTTCACTCTTGGGGTATGCAATGGCTGCCAGATGCTCTCGTTGCTAGCGGATTTTATCCCGGGTGCCGATCACTGGCCACGCTTCGTACGCAACCGCTCAGAGCAGTTTGAAGCGCGTCTAGTGCTCTGTGAGGTCCTGCCCACTGCCTCGATTCTGTTGCAAGGCATGAGCGGGTCCCTAGTGCCCGTGGTCGTCGCCCACGGCGAAGGCCGGGCAGAATTCAGGGATGTTAACGAAATACAGGCGGCACAAGCGACCCAGCGGGTCTGCCTTCGTTACGTCGACAACTACGCCAGACCGACTGAAAACTATCCTGCTAACCCTAACGGCTCACCGGAGGGGATCACGGGCCTCACCACAGAGGATGGGCGGGTCACCATCCTGATGCCCCATCCCGAACGGTTGTTCCGGGCCATTCAGTACTCATGGCCTCCCCCTGACAACGGCATGGACGGTCCTTGGTTGCGCATGTTTCGCAATGCGCGCCGGTTCGTGGCTTAGGGCGTCCTACCCCCACGTCCTGGGTGGGGGTAGAATACGCACCGACCCGCGCGGTGCAACGCATGCGCGTCTCTAGTCGATCGTCGGCTTCATGAGCAATGGGATCGCTCCCACCGCTCCGTTGAGACCACCGTCGTCGTGGCCCAGCGCTTGGCGGTCAAGGTGGCCGGCCAAAATAATTGACGTCGAACATGACGACATCGGGCAACGCTGAGCCACGGTGCGTGAAGTAGACTTTGCCGGTCCTGAAAATGTTCAATAACATAGGGGTAGGCAGCGATTGAAGGCGCAACGAGTCAGCGCGGTACCCAACGTTGGATGCCATCACCTTGACAGGCGTTATCGCCGCGATTCTGACCACGGTTTCTTTCGTACCCCAGGTGGTGCGCACATTGCGTACCCAGGATACGCGCGCCATCTCGCTATGGATGTACGTCCTATTCACTATCGGAGTTTTCCTGTGGCTCGTCTATGGAGCCGTGCTGGGTCTATTGCCCGTCATCGTCGCCAATGGTGCCACTTTGGTGCTGGCCTTGGCAGTGCTGGTGCTCAAGATTCGCAACGGCTGATCGTTCGAGTCCCAGTTTGGTCATCGATCTCCGGGCCAACGGGCCGCCTGCCCGCTAGCGCTAGCCCGGCCCCGAAATCAGGACTCCGCGCATGACGATAATAACTTCCCCAGGACTGATCGGTCGTTACTCGTAAAAATCGACGCACGGGAGGTACCCATGCTGATCAAGCGAGAGGTGTCTGGAAGAGGCCGCCAATTGAATGATGAGGATGTGACGCTATTTCGTCGCGCGGTGGGTCCCGTCATTCCCTTACCACAGCAGAAAATCGCCCCCACACACCCATTACCTAGCCCCTATCCCCACCAGACCCGGCGAGATCAGCAAAACGTTCTCATAGAGTCTTTGTCCAGCCTTCCGAATGCCTTCGATGCGCAGACCGGGGACGAGCTCGCCTTCATTCGCCCGGGGCTCCAGCACAAGCTATTACGCAAGTTGCGCCGAGGCCACTTCAGCGTCGGTGCTGAACTGGACTTGCATGGCATGACGGTGCCCGTGGCCCAGTTCGAGTTGAGCGGTTTCCTCCGCAAAGCAAGGGCGCAGAGCGTGCGCTGCGTTCGCATCATCCACGGCAAAGGGCTCCGGTCACATCAGGGACGCCCGGTTCTGAAGCTCAATTTAGATCGCTGGCTGCGGCTGCGCGACGAAGTCATTGCTTTCACTTCGGCGCGCCCCGTCGATGGGGGTACGGGTGCGGTATACGTCTTACTGAAGCGATAGAGCAAAACCTGATGCCTGCTCCCAGAGGCGCACGCTCTTGGCGCCTGTCGAGGCTCTGCGCTACCCGCTTCCGGACCTTGCGACACATCCTCCCTCCTCCGAACTGTCCACTAAGAGGTTGTGAAAAAACCGCCATGGTCATCGTTTCGTCAGGGTTGCTCTGGAGCACACCGTTGGCGCCCAAGCCTTCGGCAGCCGAAGCCCTTGGTGGCAAGGGTGTGTGCGGCAAGGATGCCGGAACCAAGCCGACAGGGACGTCTTCACGGCGTCCCTTGCCCCAAGGCGTCGGCTGCCCAAGGGCATAGGTCATCAAGCTGCCGAAACGATGACCAACGCCGAAAAAACCGTCGCGAGCGGCCCGAGAGCCGGGCGGACGGCGCGAAGCCGAGAGACATATCAGATCGATAGGCGAGGAGCGAGCACCGCCCAACGCCGCTATTGAGGTGTGTAGCAGGTTTTTTGCAACCTCTGAGCAGTGACACGCGGGCGGCTTGGCGTACCGAGGCCGACCCGGCCACAGCGATGCGCAAGCCGCAATCTCGCAAGTTCTTGACTTAGATCGTGGAGTAGCCGTTCCTTCGGCACTATAGTGGATGCTCTGGCACAACATACTAAGCGCTCGTGTACTCGCTTGCATGTTGGTGTGGCCCGCATTCCAATTATTCTCAAGCTCTAAGCAGCAACCGGCGAGAGGAAAGCAACTGTGGAGATCAACAAAGTAGGTATCATCGGCTGTGGCACTATGGGACTTGGCGTCGCCCAGGTCTGCATTCAATCGGGGATCGATACCGTCGCCGTCAAAGCAACGCCCGGCACCACCGACAGGGCGCGCAAGCAGGTGGAAAAATCACTGCAGCGGGTAGTCGAACGAGGCAAACTCGAACCGGATGCCCGCGATGCGGCGCTCGCACGGCTACACTTGTCGACCAACGAGAGCGACGTCGCGGACTGCGATCTGATCATCGAGTCGGTGGTGGAAGACATCGACGTCAAGACCGCGCTCTTTCGGCGGCTAGAAGATATCCTGAGCAAGACGGCGCTCATTGCGACGAATACCTCGACCCTGTCCGTTACCGCCATGATGGCGGTGTGCCAAGAACGCCACCGCGTAGCAGGACTGCATTTCTTCAACCCAGCACCGGTCATGAAGCTCGTTGAAGTGATCCATGCCTTCGAAACCTCCGAGGAGACGGTCAGCACCCTCAAGGCGTTCTGCAAGAGAATCAATAAGGATCCGGTCGTGGTTCAGGATACCACGGGATTCATCGTGAACCGTCTGCTCACACCGTACATGCTCAGTGCTATCCGTCTCTTAGAGATGGGTACCGGTACCATCGAGACCATCGATTACGCCATGACGGCCGGCGCCAGCCATCCTATGGGCCCCTTCGCTTTGGCTGATTACATCGGCCTAGATGTGGTCGAGGCCATGTCGGAGAATATCTACCGAGATATTCATCAGCCGCACATGTCCACTCCGCATACCCTGACGCGGTTGGTTCAACTCGGCTATCTGGGGCGCAAGACCGGATTAGGTTTTTACGATTATTCGAGCAAGCCACCGGTGCAAAACCCAGCGCTAACGCGCCCGGTCGCCTAACAGGCGGGTTTATTTAAGAATCTCGCAGGTGCCGGCATCACGAAACAGGCGGCGCACAGCGACGGAACATGGATAGGCAAGGAACGAGAGGAGCGAGCACCGCCCAACGCCGCTATTGGGTTGTGTAGCAGGTTTTTCTCATAACGTCTGAGGAGTTTGCCGGCGGGGGATGCTAGCTGTAAGTGCCACACAGACATTTTTCACGACGTCCCCCTAGGCAAAGGAGCGGGGCTACAAGCCGCCCAGAGTGGAAAAGCCGGTGGTAAAACGACGCGCATGGTCAGGACATTTCCTGACCATGGCCTGCTAAGGGTCTTCAAACCCGTTTGATAAGCACTATCGCCTGTGCCGCGATGCCTTCACCGCGGCCAGTGAAACCCATTCCCTCGGTAGTGGTCGCCTTGATGCTGATGTGCTCAGGCGACACGTTTAAATCGGCGGCAAGATTGGAACGCATCGAATCGATATAGGGAGCCAGTTTTGGGGCTTGGGCGATCACCACGATATCAGCATTGCCCAGACGGTAACCTTGGGCATCCATTCGCTCCACGACGCTGCGCAGCAAGATCCGGCTGTCGATATCGCGGTAAACGGCGCTGCTGTCTGGGAAATGGCGACCGATATCGCCCCCAGCGATAGCACCCAGCAAGGCATCGCACAGGGCATGGACCAGCACATCCCCGTCGGAGTGAGCGGCAAGCCCTTGTTGGAAAGGAATCACAACGCCGCCGAGAACGAGCGGCCGGCTGGCCCCAAAACGATGGGCGTCAAAACCCAGCCCCACCCTCATAGCGCGATTCCCTGATGACTCAAGAACCATTCGGCTAGCGCGAGATCCGTCCGACAGGTAATCTTGATATTGTCTGGAGAGCCTTCCACGAGTTGCGGAGTATTCCCAGCCAGCTCCATCGCTTGCGCTTCGTCCGTCACCAAGATACCTCGCGCAATGCACGTACGCAGCGCTTGTTCCAATGGCCCCCGGCGAAACATCTGCGGTGTCATCGCGTGCCACAGCCCTTGCCGACTGATGGTCTCCTTGACCATGGTGCCGGCCTCCGCACGCTTTATCGTATCCCGGACCGGCACCCCTAAAAGGCCTCCCACCGGATGCTCCGCCAGCGTTGTGATCAATCGATCGAGATCGCTCGGTCGCACGCAGGGCCGAACCGCATCGTGCACCAGAATCCAATCCGTCGGCTCGGCTCGATCGCCAAGCGCCTCGATGCCGTTTAACACCGAGTGGCAACGTTCAGCGCCCCCTTGAACCCGCAGCACCGGTTTCGAGCTCTCGAAGCTGACACCTGGCCACCAGCGGTCATGGGACGCGAGCACGACCACGACACCGCAAATCGCTGGGTGGGCACACAGCCGGGAAACGGAGTGCCAGATGATCGGCCTATCCATCAGCGTTAGGTATTGCTTGGGGATCTGAGCGCCCATACGCTGGCCTACCCCAGCGGCAGGCAAGACCGCCCAGTAACGGCTATGCATCACCGAGCGTCCTTATCCGCCAAGGCAACTAATCATCGAGGAGCTGGTAGAAAGTCTCACCCTGGGCGATCATTCCAAGCTCTCGCCGAGCCAACGCTTCGATGATCTCCAGCCCCTCCTTAAGATCCGCCACCTCTGCTCCCAACTTAGCGTTTCGCCCCCGCGATTTCGAGTTTTCTAACTGTTGCACTGCGATGGCTTGCTGCAAACGTTGCACCTGAACCAAGCCATCATCACCAACCCACAGTCGATACTGTAGGATGGCCAACAGTCCTAGCAGAGCAGGGTTAAGCCATTTCATGGAAGTGAGACAGATAAGAGACCCCGTAGCGGCGGGAACCGCCCCGGGGTCCGTGCTAATCCACCGGCACCATCAGTGCTACTTCTGCAGATTATAGAACGCCTCCATACCAGGATAACGACATTGGCCGGCAACCTCGAGCTGCTCCTCGATGCGAATGAGCTGATTGTATTTCGCAATGCGGTCTGAGCGCGACATGGAGCCGGTCTTGATCTGGCCTGCGCTCGTCGCCACCGCCAGATCGGCGATCGTCGCATCCTCAGTCTCGCCCGAGCGGTGAGAAATGACGTTGGTATAGCCGGCGTCTTTGGCCATCTGGATAGCGGTCAATGTCTCTGACAAGGTCCCGATCTGGTTGACCTTGATGAGAATGGAGTTCGCAATGTTTTTCTGTATACCCTCCTTTAAGATCGCCGGATTGGTCACAAAAAGGTCGTCCCCCACCAGCTGCACTTTCTTACCTAGACGCTCGGTCAGCAGCGCCCATCCGTCCCAATCGCCCTCATTCATGCCGTCCTCAATGGAAAGGATCGGGTACTTGTCAACCCATGCTGCCAAATAGTCGGCAAACTCAGCCGAGCTTAGCCGCTTGTTTTCGGAAGCGATATCATACTTGCCGTTCTTATAGAATTCAGAGCTAGCACAGTCCAGAGCCAAGTAGATGTCCTGTCCAGGTGTGTAACCTGCCTTCTCGATGGCTTGCAGGATCACCTCGATGGCCGACTCATTGGACGGTAGATTAGGCGCGAAACCGCCTTCGTCGCCCACCGCCGTATTCATTCCCTTATCTTGCAGGACTTTCTTTAGGGCATGAAACACCTCCGCGCCATAACGCACGGCTTCCCGCAAGCTCGGGGCCCCCACCGGCATAATCATGAACTCTTGCATGTCGACGTTATTGTCGGCATGTGCACCGCCATTGATGATATTCATCATAGGCACCGGCAACAGGAACGGACCATCGCCTCCCAGATAGCGGTACAGAGGAATGCCCTGGGCTGCTGCGGCAGCCTTTGCGGCGGCTAGCGATACCGCTAAAATGGCGTTGGCACCCAGCTTGCTTTTGTTCTCTGTCCCATCGAGCTCGATGAGCTTATCATCGAGGGCCTGCTGCCGGCTGGGATCCATGCCCTTAAGCGCCGGCAAGATGGTTTCGCGGATGTTGGCTACGGCCTTGGTCACACCCTTACCGCCATACCGCTTATTGTCGCCATCTCGCAGCTCCACCGCTTCACGGCTGCCGGTGGACGCCCCAGACGGCACTGCGGCCGATCCGATCACCCCAGAATCCAAAACAACATCTGCCTCCACGGTGGGATTGCCACGGGAGTCCAGGATCTCGCGGGCTAAGATATCGCGAATTTGCGCCACGGTCAGAGTCCTCCTTATTCGTACGTCTTCACATTTTCACCACACCAGCCACTAGGCGTCCGTAGGCGCCCGCTAGCTGGGTAGCCTTCTGTTGACGCAGCGCAAGGAAACATCGCTTCCTTGCGCGCGCCCCATTCTAACCGAACTGGACACGCCGCCGACAGCGGACGTTCATATTCGCGTTCGACAAGCCGTTAAAAAATGATTCTCAGAGGGGAGCGAAACGAATTGATGACGATGCCGGCAGCCATGGTCATCGTTTCGTCACGGTTGCTCTTCGGAGCATCCCTTCGGCGCCCAAGCCTTCGGCAGCCGAACCCCGGGCGCGCAAGGGTGTGTGCAAAAGCGCCGGATCCAAGCCGACAGGGACGTCTTCACGGCGCCCCTTGCCGGCCGGGGCTCGGCTGCCCCAACGGCAAACGCAATCAAAGGGCCGACGCTTGGGGCCGTGGCGAGTACAGCCCACCGCGGCGCTGACGTGGCCACGACAGGTCCAAGGACACTTCTCTCAATCCTCCTCCTTCGATAGTGTCCGTCGGGAGTTGGCAGCCTCGATGAAGGCGGCAAACAGCGGGTGGCCATCCCGCGGGGTAGAAGTGAACTCCGGATGGAACTGACAGCCAATAAACCAAGGGTGATCGGGCAGCTCGATCACCTCCACGAGATTGCCATCGACGGTTCTTCCCGCGACCATCAGCCCGGCGTCCTGAAGGATCGGCAGATAGCTATTGTTGACTTCATAACGATGGCGATGACGTTCGTTGATGATCGCTTGGCCGTAGATCTGACGGGCCCGCGACCCGGGTTGCAAACGTATCTGCTGACCGCCCAGCCGCATCGTGCCACCGAGCTCAGAGGCCGCGTCACGACGCTCAAGCAAACCCTCCTCGGTAGTCCACTCATTGACCAATGCCACGACTGGATGAGGACTCTCAGGATTGAACTCGGTGCTGTTGGCCCCCGTCAGACCCGCCTTGTGACGTGCGAACTCGATGACGGCCACCTGCATCCCGAGACAGATCCCCAAGTACGGAACAGCGTTCTCCCGCGCAAACTGGACCGCCCGAACCTTGCCCTCGATACCGCGCTTGCCGAATCCCCCCGGAACTAAGATACCGTGCATCGGCCGCAGGCAATCGGGCCCCTCACGCTCGATGTGCTCAGAATCGATATAGTCTATATCGACCTTAGTCTGGGTGTGAATTCCGGCGTGGGTCAAAGCCTCCGACAGCGACTTATACGATTCGGTCAGGTCGATATACTTGCCCACCATCGCTATCCTGACTTGCCGCGTTGGATGCTCGAGGCGCTCCACGACCCGGTCCCACTCGCTCAAATCGATCGCTTGCGCATGCAAGCCCAGCCGCTCCACGACGATATCATCCAGGCCTTGCTCATGGAACATGCGGGGCACCTTATAAATGCTGTCGGTATCCACCGCAGAGATCACTGCGCGCTCTTCTACATTGGTAAACAGGGCTATCTTTCGCCTTTCGTTAGCAGGCACCGGTCGATCAGCACGACATAACAAGATATCGGGTTGGATACCGATCGAGCGCAGCTGGGCCACCGAATGCTGGGTCGGTTTGGTCTTGATCTCCCCCGCGGCCGCAATATAGGGAACCAGTGTGAGGTGGATGAAGAGCACCCGTTGACGGCCCGCTTCGATCCCCATCTGGCGGATGGCTTCGAGAAACGGCAGTGACTCGATATCACCCACCGTGCCACCGATTTCCACCATGGCCACCTCAGCTCCGGCCGCGGCCCGTCGGATACAGGTTTTCATCTCGTCGGTGATGTGAGGAATGACCTGGATGGTTTCCCCAAGGTAATCCCCGCGACGCTCCTTGCGAATCACCCGCTCGTAGATCTGACCGGCGGTGAAATTATTCACCTGTCTCATCCGGGCTCGCACAAACCGTTCGTAATGCCCTAGATCGAGATCGGTCTCGGCACCATCCTCGGTGACATATACTTCACCGTGCTGCAACGGATTCATCGTCCCCGGATCCACATTGATATAGGGATCCAACTTGACCAGCGTCACCTTGATGTCCCGCGCCTCCAGTACTGCCGCAAGCGAGGCCGACGCAATACCTTTGCCGAGGGAAGAGACCACGCCGCCGGTGACAAAAATAAATCGTTCCATGGTTTTATTGGCAGAGATTATCGGCGCGACTGCTGCCGCCGCCCGGACCCGCCGGAGCGCCCATTGGGAAGGACCGCAGCGTTGACTCCAAAGGCTACGCTAACGGCACGCCAGGGCGGCTAGAGGTGGCCACAATCCCGGCTGCGAAGATCCGGAAAGGATCGCAGCAACAGACACGAATCATCTCATAAATGCCCAGTCGGAAGAACCCGGCAAGGTGCATCACTTCGCGGGGCATGGTCATCGCTTCATCAGGGTTGCTCTTCGGAGCATCCCTTCGGCGCCCCAAGCCTTCGGCAGCCGAACCCCTAGCGCGCAAGGGTGTGTGTAAAGGCGCCGGACCCAAGCCGACAGGGACGTCTTCACGGCGTCCCTTGCGGCCCGCGGTCGGCTGCCCCCAGGGCAAACGTCATCAAACGGCCGAAACGATGACCAACGCCATTTCGCGATGGGGTCTTATGGGAAGGGTATCTTAGGAGGCTGCAGCGAACCGCGGGGGCGTTGGAGAGACCGTGAAGACATCGGCGTCAGCCTGGTTCCGGCCCCCCTTGCCACACCCCAAACGCCAAGGGGCCTGCCGGAGTTAAGCTGACCGAGAAATTCCCACGGATATTCCCACCTCCTCTTGAGAAACAGAATGGGGCGCAGCCCTCAAGCAAAGAGCGAAACGGTGCCGCAACGATGAACACGCACGGTTTACGGGAAAGGAGGTATAGTCGGTTCGGTCCCTTCGATATCAACCTCCGGATGGTGGCTCTTGACGAGGGTTTCGATCTCCTCCACACGCGCTTTTGGAACATCCACCAACATCAAGATTTCCCCTTGCTCGACGGCCTCGGTGAAAGCCTTAAGTTGTCGGTTCGGGACATCCATGCCGATCATGCTCGAGATCCAAGCGCCCATACCAGCACCCGCTAAGGCGATACCCAGCAGGGCTCCCCCACCTAGGATCATGCCTGCAGGCGGAAACGTCACAGCGACCAGACCAGCCAGAATACCGGCTCCCCCCCCAACGGCCAACCCACGTTCAAGTGCTGGCACAAAATCGCTCTTCTGCAGAAACGAAGCCTCGGGAAGGTTTTCCATCGGAACCCCTTCTTTAGCGAGAATGTGGATGTGATGCTCTTCGATGCGTGCCAAGAGTAGCTCATCGACGACCCGGCGCGCGCGTTCGATATCCGGTAGCAAAAAATAGATGCGCCTCATCGCTTGTCCTCCTTCGTCTGCCCGAATAGGCTCTTTGGCATTATAGTGGAGTTCACTCTCCTTAGAAGCTGTTTTAAAAACTACCGCGCTTGCCATAGCTGCGTCGCAAAGCGGCTCGCCATCCTCATGCACTCCCTTGTACACTCCGGTGGTGACTCGCCCCATCCGTGGGGCTCGCCCCTTCGGGGCCAGCTTCCAGCTGTTCAAAATCGTTCCGGACGATTTTGTCACCGCTGTGCGCCCTGCTCTGCCGGCGTTCGTGACATTTTCAAAACCGCTTCTTAGATGCGGCTCGTCACCATCGGTTCGCGGTCGCCCTGACACAACCGCACCACTCATCTGAGCTAGGTCAGTTCGATCAACGAATAAACAACACCAGTGGATCGATCTCCTTGTAAAGGATTCCGAGCGGTCTGGTGCTGGAAAAGGTGATGATCCGGGTTCCTGGCGCATAGCATAGATGGTGAGTCAGAAACATGTGTAGCTCCGAGTGCTGCTTTGCCAACACGACCAACCGCGGCACCCCGCGTTCGATGTGGCCGCACAAGACCGAGCATACCGTATCGTTAATGGTGATCTCGGAGGAGGATCGAGAAAAACCGATGCTGGGCTCTCCGGTCTTCCTGCTCACGAGCTCTTTCAGAAAGCGCTTCCTGATTTCCTCGGGCAAGATGAGTCCGACACGATTCTCTCCAAACAGCCATTGTATGCCGTCGTCTGCCGGCGGATTATTTGGCTCCTCATCGACCTCATGTTCCCCGAACGCCTGGCACCACCCTCGGTAGTAGGCGACATATCGCCGAAGAAGTCGTGAGTAAGACATACCGGGCAGGGTGGCCTAGACTGCGCTCATAGCAATTTGCTTCCTGGTACCAATCGTTCCTCCCATGCCTGCTTCATCAGTGACGCAACGCGCTGTGCAACGGAGCGCCTCCCGCTGTAAACAACCTCGTAAAGCTCAGCACGCCGACTGGCTTCAAGTAGGTAATTATCGCTAGTCATAAGCCCATCGACCAGTTTCAACTCTAGAGCCCGAGCCCCATACCAGTGCTCACCGGTAGCAACCCGATCGATCTCGACGGAGGGACGATGTTTAATCACAAAATCCTTAAACAGGAGGTGAGTATCTTCAAGTTCTTCCTTCAGCTTCGCGCGCCCTTCGTCTGAATTGCGACCGAAAACAGTCACCGTTCGCTTGAACTGGCCAGCCATAAACTGCTCGAAATCGATCCCGTGTTTATCCAGCAGACGGTGGAAATTCGGCAGTTGAGCAACTACCCCGATGGATCCCACCACGGCAAAGGGCGCTGCCATGATGCGATCGCCGACGCAAGCCATCATATAGCCTCCACTCGCCGCGATTTTATCCACCATTATGGTTAAGGGGATTTGCTTTTCCTTGATCCGCATCAGTTGGGATGCGGCAAGCCCATGCTCATGCACAAGACCACCGGCATTTTCCAATCTCACTGCCACTTCATCATCGGGATTTGCCAACAACAACAGCGCTGTGACTTCCTCGCGCAAAGAGCTCACGGCAGTGGCCTTGATATCACCGTGGAAGTTGAGAACAAAAATCCGGGGACGGGTTCCATCGCCGGCCGCCTGCTGGCGTTTCTTGTCCGCCTTTTTACGGGTTTTCTCTTGCTTCACGTGTGCTTTGAAGGCTTTTTTCGACAGCGTTTCCTTGCGCAACACATTGGCCATTGCCTCGTACTTGCCGTTGAGGTGCTTGACTTCCAGTTTTTCGGGCAGGTGTTCCCGGCGAGCGGAAGCGACGATCAGGGCAACCGTCAAGCCGACCGCAACCACTACGGTGACCACTTTCGCCAGAAAAAGAACGTACTCCGTTAGAATCTCTGCCATTACCGGCTCCTCGTTCGTCCCCTTAGAAGCTGTCTATAAGAATGTCGCGTGGGTCCGACATCCAGCCGCAATACATCCTTGCCGCCAGGGGTTCAGATGCCGAAGGCTTGAGTGCCGACGGTGTACTCCCGAGCCCCCCGAATAAAACCATGACCATGAGTCTTTAACGTCGAGGTTGGCAACCCCGTCGCCCTAAGGCTTGTGCTAGCAGGGTCATTTGCCGCCTTTCAAGTCGCCTCTGACGATATGGGTCAACACAAGCCCCGTGGTAACGCCAATTAGGCACGCGCAGTCTTTTCCATAGCCTCTTGCGAGACAGGAGCACTGCGCCTACCCGTGGCACTAAGAGAGTGAACCGTTATGCCTGCAAGTAATATAAACTTGCCTCATTGAAGGAGATAGGTTCAATACCGAAAAGCTCAAACACCTCCCACGAATCACAGGTATTCCCTTCCATCAGCATTTGCAAGTGATCCTGGGTTATCGGGAAAAACTCAAATTGCTCGAATAGGAAAACCAAAGGCTTGAGCGCCAATGCCGGCGCCGGCAGTGCTAGCTTATGGGTGCCGCTAGCCCGAGCCACGGTTTGAATAAGGGTTCGCCACTCCAACGGATCCGGCCCGCACAGGGGGTAGGTTTGGTGTATCGCCTGCGGCATTGTCAGGGACTTTGCATAGATCATGGCCACATCTTTGGCGTGAATCGGCGATATCACAAAACTACCGGGACGCAACGGCAGCAGTCCCTCATAGAACAGGGGTGCTGGTAACGGCGAGCGAATGATCTTATCGCGCAACTCGGTGACAAATTCTTTCCGCCCACGCGGTGGACCATAGATCACCGACGGACGAAACACGGTCCAGTCAAGTTCTATTGTCCTGAGGTATTGCTCGGCCAAGTGCTTGGTTTTCTGGTAGGCGGTACCGTCGGGTTTAGCGCCGTTGGCGCTCGTCAACAGGAAACGCCGAACCCCCAATTCGAGCGCGATATCCATCACGCGTTGCGCACCCTCCAGGTGCAACGCCTGAAAAGTGATCCCCTTGCCTCGAAACTCTCGCAGAATGCCCACGTTGTAGATGGCCGCTTCGCAGCCATCGAGGGTACGTCGGATAGCGTCGGCATCCGCGACCTCCCCGACTACCGTAACACACTGTTGTGGATAATCGATCTTGGGCTCGCTTCCCGGTCGCACCAATAGCACGGGCAGATGTCCCTGGCTAATGAGTTCATCCACGATGTAGGCGCCGAGAAAACCGGTTCCGCCGATTAGGGCTACTTTCATGAGAAAATCTCCAACAGAGCGGGGAGGTTGAGTCATTCAAAACGAGTGCGCCGGCAAAGCTATCATGCACCGGCCGCCCAAGACAAACCCAAGCCTGGAAACGCCGTGCAGGAGTGCAGCGTATCCTCGGGCAGTCACCGCAGAAGCTGTTTTAAAAAGGTCACGAGCGCCAGGGTCGCAAGGCGCACGGTGGCGACAAAATCGTCGGGAACGATTTTGAACAGCGTTAAGCTGGCCTCGAAGAGGCGAGCCCCAAGGATGGGGCGAGTAACAACCGGAGTGTACAAGGGAGTACATGA
>CAZUZO010000005.1:0-52487 GCA_964624765.1 uncultured Thiotrichales bacterium | reverse complement strand
GCTCCGTCCGCCTGGCTCTCGGGCCGCTCGCAACGGTTTTTTCACAACCTCTCAGAGCAGCCAGCGAAGGATCCGATCCACCGCCAAGTGGGCTTGTATGGCATCGGCGATACGATCGATGCCCGCTTCTCGAACAGCGACATGATCGGGTGTCACCGGATCCCTAAGCCCAGCCCAACGCAGTAATGCGGTCGTCGTCTGCGGCATCTCGAACAGACCGTGCACATAGGTGCCGAGGACTTGATCATCGCCGGAAACGGCACCGTCATGGCGGTCCATCAGATTAATTGCCGGCCGCTCCAGTCCTCGGCCGGTGGACTGCCCGGCATGGATCTCGTAGCCGCGAAGGGGGGTGTGCGCCATGACCAACCGCCCTTCGACCCGACGCAATTGTTTGTGTCGCTCCAGGACGGTCTCTATGTCGATTAGCCCGAGACCGGGGCTGCTGCCGGCGGTGCCTTCCACCCCCTGGGGATCGTGCACCGCTCGACCGAGCATCTGAAATCCCCCGCAGATCCCGATGATCTTGCCACCATAGCGCAGATGACGGAGGATAGCGGGTGGCCACTGATATCGCCGCAACCAGTCGAGATCGGAGCGCACACTCTTACTACCTGGCAAAATGATTAAATCGGCCCCTGGAACAGCACGTTCCGGCCCGACATAACGCAGCTCGACTTGAGGGTGCAACGCCAGAGGCTCGAAGTCCGTATGGTTGCTCAAGCGTGGCAGGGCCGGCACGATGATCTGAAAGTGGTGTGAGCTCCCGTCGCGGGATTCACGGCGAGTGAGCCCATCTTCGGCTTCGAGATAAAGGCCGTTGAGGTAGGGCAGCACCCCCAGGAGAGGCTTCCCGGTGTGCCTCTCCAGCCAATCGATGCCGGAGCGTAGCAGTGCCCGATCACCACGGAACCGGTTGATAACAAGGCCCCTGACCCGAGCGCGCTCCGTTTCGGCGAGTAGCGACAGGGTACCGGCCAGGTGGGCAAAAACGCCGCCACGATCGATATCTCCGATCAGTAAAACAGGGCAATCCACCGCCTCAGCGAATCCCATGTTAGCGATATCATGGTCACGCAAATTAATCTCGGCAGGGCTGCCGGCACCCTCCGCCAGGATAACCTCGTAGCGCGCGGCAAGCCGTCGATGAGCCGCCAGCACCGAAGCCATCGCTTGCGGTTTGAAAGCGTGATAATCCCGAGCGTCCATCTCCGCGATAGCCTTGCCAGCGACGATAACCTGGGCTCCGATATCGCTGTTGGGCTTCAACAGAACGGGGTTCATATCGGTATGCGGCTCGAGCCCCGCTGCTTGAGCTTGCACCGCCTGGGCTCGCCCGATCTCGCCACCATCCCCGGTGACAGCGCTGTTTAACGCCATGTTTTGCGGCTTGAAGGGTACCACGGCGATGCCGCGCCGGTGCAACAGGCGACACAGCCCGGTGACGATGGCGCTTTTCCCGGCATCGGAGGTAGTCCCTTGAACCATTAAGGTTTTCGCCACCATAGACTCACAGGCAAGTAGGCATGGTCAATGACCCACAGGGGTCTATGATCTTACCCCTTGACGGGACGCCGCTCGACCCCATCGATCCCGCGACGGGTCATGGCAAGAAGATCTAAGGAATGCTCAACATGAGACGGTGCATCTTGGTGATCGGTGGATGCAAGAGCGGCAAAACTGCACACGCCTTGGCGCTGGCGGATGCCTTTGCCGCTAGCGCAACAACCTATATCGCGACCTGTGTGCCTTTGGACCAGGAGATGCGTGAACGCGTAGACCTTCACCGGCGCGAGCGTGGAGAAGGCTGGAGAACCCGAGAAATACCCCTGGCGCTGGCTGAAGCGATTGTGGAGACACAGACAGACAATGGCGTCGTTCTGGTGGATTGTCTGACGCTATGGCTTTCCAATCTGCTCATGGCGGGGCTCGACAATGAACGTCTCGCAGAGCTTTTTGCTGAACTCGCCACTGCCCTGGTACAGGCAAGCGGCACCGTCATCTTGGTATCCAACGAGGTGGGGGCCGGTATCGTACCGGACAACGCGCTCGCACGCCGGTTCCGAGACCTGGCCGGAAAACTCAATCAGATGGTAGCCGCTGTCTCGGATCAGGTGATATGGATGGTGGCCGGCATTGCCGTTCCCGTCAAGCCCCAGGGACGCGGGTGACCCGCCAAGAGGCGCACGACGCGGTTCAAGGTTTGCGGGCAGCCTTGAGTTTCCTGACGATCCTACCGGTCAGCAGCGAGGCCGACTTTTCCCCTAAGGCCATGATGCCCTTCTTTCCATTGGTGGGGCTGCTGCTGGGCCTAGTGGTAGCGGTATGGGATTTTCTTGCCTGCCGGATCTGGCCTTTGGCCATCGTGGCTGTTTTGGACGTGCTATTACTGGCCGTGCTTTCCGGCGGGCTCCACTTGGACGGGCTAGCGGATGCTGCCGATGGGCTTCTCGGGCACCACACCAGGAGGCGGGCCCTGGAGATCATGAAGGACAGCCGCGTAGGCGCCATGGGTTTACTGGCCGTGGTGTTGTGCTTGGCGCTCAAAGCGGTGGCTTTGGCTGAGCTTTCGAGCAACCGTTTTCTTGCCATTCTGCTGGTGCCCGCCTATGCGCGTGCGAGTATGCTATGGGCTCTGCGGGAACTGCCCTATGGACGACCCGCAGGCACCGCCAAGGCATTCTTCGGCGCGCCGTTTAGCGACTCCGCGTTTCTCGGTCTGGTTGTACCGGGGCTGCTGTCCTTGGGGCTCGGTGTGGGAACCCTGGTGCTGCACGGAGTTTTCTTGGCCTTTTCTTTCGGCATGATCTGGTTTTACCGCCACCGTATCGGCTGTGTTACGGGCGATATGCTGGGGGCGATGAGCGAGATATCTGAAACCGTTCTGTTCTTGGCGCTAGCAGGGAGGTTATCTACGTGATCCATGGGCACGGGGGAAATGTGTACGAGGCGGCACGCAGGCTCGGGTGTCACCCGTCCAACATTCTCGATGCCAGCAGTAACCTCAACCCTCTAGGGCCTGTGCCGGGCCTATTGAGCTACCTTGCAGAGCGGATCGCTGAAGCCACCGTGCTCCCGGAACCGGATGCTCGGTCTGCCGTTCGGTACATGGCCCGTTGGGCGGGGCTCGCGCCGCAGGCCCTAGCCATGGGCAACGGGAGCACCCAATTCATCTACGCCATCCCCCAAACGCTAGGCATAAGGAACGCCTTGGTCGTTGCGCCGACCTATGCGGACTACCATGATGCCTGCCGGCTCGCTGGGGCAACCGTGACCCACTGTTACTCGGACGAGGCACAGGAATTCGTTCCGGACCTAGACAAGGTAGGCCGCAAAGCGAGATCGGTTGACGCCGTGTTCTTCTGCAACCCCAACAATCCCACCGGCGTGTACACATCCTCGGAGGCTCTAGCGGATCTGATACGCTCATGCCCTGGAACGCTGTTTGTCATCGACGAATCGTACCTTGCCTTTCGCGGCGCAGAAGACACCCTATCGCTGGCGCCGCGACAGCTTCCCAATGCGTTGGTCCTGATATCTTTATCTAAGATGTACGCCTTGGCAGGCCTGAGGGTGGGATTCATCCACGGACCGGCGGTGCTCATGGAGAAAATCCGCTTGGGATGCCCGCCGTGGAGCGTCAACGCCCTTGCGGCAATGGCTGTAGAGTACCTTGCCGAAAACCCCCATACGGCCCTTTCCCACGCAGAACAGAGCCGAGCGTATTGCGCACACGAAAGGCAGGTATGGGCCAAGTCCTTCGCCAATCATCATGGGGTATGCCTTTATCCCGGTACCGCCACTTTCCTCCTAGGCCGATTGACGACGGGCCAGGCAGCGTCCCTTTGCGAGTACTTGCTGGACCGTCGCATTCTCGTGCGTGATTGCGCTAATTTCCCCGGGCTATCCCCGGCGTGGTTTCGCGTTTCCATAAAGGGAGCCGAGGCCAATGCCCGGTTACGCCGAGAGCTCAGTCTGTGGCTGACGCAGCAGGCGGCGCCTCAGAAGCTGTTTTAAAAATGTCGCGAGCGCCGGCGGAGCAAGGCGTGCGGCGGCGACAAAACCGTTGGGAACGATTTTGAACAGTTGGAAGCTGGCCCCGAAGGGGCGAGCCCCAAGGATGGGGCGAGTCACAACCGCAGTGTACAAACGAGTACATGAGGATTCTCAGCCGCCGCGCAACGCCGCTCAGGCAAGCGCAGTAGTTTTTAAGACAGCTTCTCAGCAACCCGTTATAACCAAGGCCAGCATGACAAGAGCGTAGCGAGTGGACGAAAGACAATGAAAAATAGCACCCTAACATGAACCCACCAAACATCGACCCGTCACTTTCCCAGCTACTGGCAAGCATAACGCCCATCGATGCCCAATCTCTGAATAAGGCCAGAGAGCGCACCGCTCAGCTGGTGATGCCACCGCGGGCCTTGGGGAGGCTGCACGACATTGCCGAGAGGTTATGCGGCATCGGTGGTGGGGCCGCGCCGGATGTCGGGGGAAAAGCCATTCTGGTGTTCGCCGGTGACCACGGCGTGGTAGTCGAAGGTGTGAGCGCTTACCCCCAGGACGTCACAGCGGCCATGGTGCGCACCTTTCTCAACGGCGGTGCTGGCATCAACGTCATCGCCCGCCAGGTCGGCGCCGAGGTGTGGGTGGTCGACATGGGTATTGCGAAAGTGCTCGACGCGACCTCATTGGCCAATGCCGATCGGTTGAAATTGCACGCCATCGCCAGGGGAACTCGAAATTTCATGAGCGAGCCCGCTATGACCCGAGACCAGGCAGAAAAGGCGATCATGACAGGATTTCGAGTCGCCTCCGAGCGTATCGCACAGGGTTGCCAGCTGCTAGGTACTGGCGATATGGGTATCGGCAACACCACACCATCGGCGGCCATCGGTATGTGTATTGGCAACGCCAGCGCCGATGAGATGGTAGGGCCTGGCACGGGACTCGATACCGCAGGGCTCGCGCGCAAAAAAAGCGCCATTACAAGGGCATTGGCGCTTCATCGGCCCGATGCGAACGACGGCCTCGATGTCCTGGCAAAGGTAGGAGGATTCGAGATCGGCGGTATCGCCGGTTGCATCCTGGCCGCAGCCTTTCACAAAAAGCCTGTGGTGGTGGACGGATTCATTTCCACGGCGGGGGCACTGATCGCCCATGCACTCTGTCGTGACTGTGTCGATTACATGTTCGGCGGGCATCTGTCGCAAGAGCCGGGGCATGGGATCATGCTCAAGCATTTGGGCTTAGAACCCATCTTGCAGCTCGGCATGCGCCTGGGAGAGGGGACCGGGGCGGCGTTATCCATGTCCATCATCGACGCCGCAGTGCATGTACATAGAGAAGTCATGACCTTTGCCGAGGCCGATGTGCCAGGCGGCCACGGTGTCTGAATGTCGGCTGCCCTGAGAGCTTGTGAAAAAACCTGCTACGCAACCCGATAGCGGCGTTGGGCGGTGCTCGCTCCTCGCCTATCTATGTCTCGTCGCTGCGCTCCGTCCGCCTGGCTCTCGGGCCGCTCGCGACGGTTTTTTCACAACCTCTGAGCCAAGGGTAATCAAACGGCCGAAACGATGACCAACGCCCAAAAACTTCTAAGCTCATGCGGCTAAGTCGTGTCTTTGCCTCGCTGCCCCTTGCGGAACACACGGAGTATGTGCTGACCGGTGCGACCGCCCACTACCTGAGTACGGTGTTGCGTCTGCAAAGAGGCATGTCGCTGTGGGTGTTCAATGGCGAAGGGGGTCAATTCGAAGCGCAGGTACAATGGGTGCGAAAGGGCGCAGTCCAGATTCGCACCGGTAACCATCAGACCATGGAACGAGAATCACCGCTACGGATCATTCTCGGTCATAGCCTGTGCCGTGCAGAGCGTTCCGATTATGTCATACAAAAAGCCGCCGAGCTCGGGGTTATCCGCATCGACCCGTTGCTGACAGAGCGTACCGTGGTCCGCTTGGATTCATACCGGGCAGAGCGCCGGGTGGCACACTGGCAATCCGTCGCGGTGGAAGCCTGTGAGCAATGCGGCCGTGACCGATTGTTAGCAGTTTCCCCCATCAAACAAATGACCGATTGGCTAGCCGAATCGCCTGTGGATGGCTTGGGGTTGGTTCTCGATCCCACGGCGCAGTGTGGCCTCGACAGCGTCGCGCCGCCGACCGCTGGTGTCACCTTGCTCATGGGCCCAGAGGGGGGACTGACATCCCGAGAGCTGGAGCTAGCGCAGGCGGCGGGATTCTCTGCCGTTCACCTTGGTCCTCGTACCCTGCGCGCCGATACCGCAGCCATCGCCGCCGTGGTCGCACTTCAGTTACGGTTTGGCGACCTAACTTGATATCCGAGGGCGCTCCATAGCGACCCCTATTCGCTTCGGGACTGGGTTAGAAGCGGCGGTCAGGGTCATCGTTTCGTCAGGGTTGCTTTGGGCACACCGCTGGCGTCCAAGCCTTCGGCTGCCCCAAGGGCGAAGATCATCAGGCTGCCGAGACGATGACCAGCGCCGAAGCGGAGGCGGTCGACGCTTTGTCAGGAGCGCCTTTCGGAGCAGTCAATCGAGCGCTAGATCGCAAGCTGCTCGGCGGCGTCGGAACCGCCTTCTAACAGGGGAGATCGGCCAGCTTTCCAGCGAGACTCAACTCCTCTTCGAATCCGAATCGCCCCAGGTCGCGCATGCGTTGGGGATAGAGCATGCCGTCGAGGTGGTCACATTCGTGCTGGACCACCCGGGCATGGAAACCGTCTACCTCTCGTTCGATTCGTTGGCCCTGGGCGTCGTAACCGGCGTAATGAACCCGCCGGTAGCGAGGTACCCAACCGCGCATTCCGGGCAGACTGAGGCAACCTTCCCAGTCCTCGTCGAGGGCACCATCTAGGAATTCGAGTTGAGGGTTGATGAGTGCGGTATGGGGAATCGGTGCGGCATTCGGATAGCGTGGATGAGATACTGTCCCTAACACCAATACCCGCAGTCCCACTCCGACCTGGGGTGCCGCGAGTCCAACGCCGCCCCGAGCCACCATGGTATCGAAAAGATCGCGCACAAGCTGCAGAAGGGGCTCGGTTGCAAACGCCGTCACCGCTGCTGCAGGGCGGCTAAGCAAGGGGTTCCCCATCCTCAGCAATCGACGTTCTGGCATATTGTTTACTTATTCTCCCGCTAGGGTCATGGGCTCGATCAGTACCGAACCGCAACGGATGTTGCCGCGCGTATCGATATCTGATCCGATGGCCCGGATCCCCAGGAACATCTCTCGGAGATTTCCGGCAATGGTGATCTCTTGCACCGGGAATTGAACCTCACCGCGGCTCACCCAGAAGCCGACTGCACCCCTCGAATAGTCCCCTGTCACCAAATTCACACCCATGCCCATCAATTCTGTTACCAACAAACCCGTATCCATATCCCGCAGCAGACCCGTGAGGTCCTTTGAGTCCCTTTGGCCGGAATCGATGGTCAGATTGTGCACCCCTCCGGCGTTGCCGGTGGTCTGCATTCCCAGCCGGCGAGCGGAGTAGCTGCTGAGCACGTAGCCTTGCAGCACGCCATCCGCCACCACATCACGCGCCTTCGTGGCGACACCGTCACGGTCAAACGCCGTGCTCCCCAGGCCCTTTTTGAGATGGGGCTGCTCATGGATACGAACGAAGTCGGGAAAGATACGCTTACCGAGGTGGTCGAGCAGAAAGCTGGATTTACGATAGAGATTGTCTCCACCGATGGCGTTGACGAAATGACCGAAGAGGCCACCTGCGACCTCGGCCGCAAAGACCACCCGGATCTGTCTGGTCGAAAGCTGCCGTGCGCCCAGTCGCCCCACGGCTCGCCTAGCCGCCTTGGTGCCGACCTCCTCTGGGACTTCGAGGGCCACTGGATCCCGGGCAACGCTGTACCAGTGATCGCGTTGCATGCCGGCAGCGTCCTCAGCGATCACTGCACAACTCAGGCTATGGCGGGTACGCAGGCAATGTCCAATGAAGCCGTAGGTATTACCGTAGACATGCTGACTATCCGTGTGGGCGACCGCAGCGCCCTCTGAATTGGTGATGCGGGCATCGAGCTGGCGCGCCGCATGCTCGATAGTCGAGGCAAGCTCGATTGCCTGAGAGGTTTGGAGTTTCCAGGGATGCCGCAGGTCCAGGTCCGGGATCTCGGTTGGCATCAATTCAGGCTCGGCTAGCCCTGCGTAGGGGTCTTCTGAGGTGAAGCGGGCGATGGCGCACGCGGCGGCCACGGTCTCGCGCACCGCTTGCCAACGAAAGTCGTTGGTGCTGGCCGAACCTCGCCTGTTGCCGTAGTACACCGTCAGAGCCAGTCCTCGATCGCGCACATGCTCGACGGTGTCCACCTCTCCCATGCGCACCGAAACCGTCAATCCAATGCTTGTGTTGATGGCCGCTTCGGCAGCGGTGACACCCTGCCTCTGAGCCTCGGCCAATAGGTCCACCACCAGTTGCCTAGCGCGTTCGAGATCAACGCTCGCGACTTGTTCGTCGTCCATTTGCAGAGAAGTCATATCCGATTGCGGATTAGAAGCTGTTTTAAAAACTGCTGCGCTTGCCATCGCTGTGTTGCGCGGCGGCTCAGAATCCTCATGTACTCCCTTGTACACTGCGGTTGTTACTCGCCCCATCCTTGGGGCTCGCCCCTTCGGGGCCCGCTTCCAGCTGTTCAAAATCGTTCCCGACGATTTTGTCGCCGCCGTGCGCCTTGCTCTGGCGGCGCTCGCGACATTTTTAAAACAGCTTCTTAAGTGACATAAAAGCTTAGGTGCTATAACGATGCAGCAGTCCGAGCGACTCCCTTTTGCCAAGCGGCACCTGCCAGCGCCCCCCTACCGTCGAACGGTAGACGACTCCACCCATCCTTTTTGAGCCCATGACGTGCTTTTGGTTCTAATGGAGCCGGCCACCGTGTGTGAGCCCATGACGTGAGCGCTGACAAACCTTGGTTGGGCATGGCCAGCCAAGGCCTCAATCGCTATTTCGTATCGACTTTCGCCCGCCACATACCCTGGAAATAGGGCGCTGGTCATCGTTTCGGCCGTATTATCACCCTAAAAGCATTCTCTCACCGGCCATCACTTCGGTACAATCTTCCCGATGAACTCTACACAATCGGTGGCGTCACTCAATGTCGCCCAACGTCAAGCGGTCACGGCCGAGCCAGGCCATATCTTAGTGCTGGCTGGCGCAGGTAGCGGAAAGACACGGGTGTTGGTGCATCGCATCGCCTGGCTACTGGAAACCGAACTCAGTAGTCCCTACAACATCCTCGCGGTGACTTTTACCAATAAGGCGGCGAGCGAGATGCGCACGCGTATTGAAGCGATGTTGCGCTACCCGGTCGGTGGGATGTGGGTCGGTACGTTCCATGGTCTGGCCCATCGTTTGCTGCGCACCCACTGGCTCGCGGCCGGGTTGCCGGAAAGCTTTCAGATCATCGACAGCGACGACCAACTGCGCCTGGTGCGGCGAATCGTGCGGGCAAGGGGGCTGGATGAGACCCGCTGGCCAGCGAAGCAGGTCCAGAGCTTGATCAATGCGCAAAAAGAAGCGGGCGTGCGCGCCTCCCATGCGCAGGATGGTGGCGATCCTTGGCGTCGCCAGCTCCTTGCCCTCTACCGCGAATATGAAGCCACTTGCCAGCGCAGCGGGCTAGTCGACTTTGCTGAGTTGCTCCTGCGCAGTCACGAGTTGCTTCGCGATCACGATGATCTCTTAGCACATTACCGACAGCGATTTCGCCACATCTTGGTGGATGAGTTCCAAGACACCAACCTTCTACAATATGCCTGGATTCGGCTGCTTGCGGGCGATCAAGGATGCCTGTTTATGGTCGGTGATGACGACCAGTCGATCTATGGTTGGCGCGGGGCCAAGATCGAGAACATTCATCGCTTTTCCAAGGACTATCCCCAGGTGCAGACCCTGCGGCTGGAGCAAAATTATCGCTCCACACGCAACATCCTCGCTGCTGCCAATGCCATGATCGCGAACAACCGCGGTAGGTTAGGAAAAAATCTATGGACGGATGTAGGCCAAGGCGATCCCCTGCATTGCTACCGTGCCTTCAATGACCTGGACGAGGCACGTTTTATCGTGGATCGCATCCAGCAATGGCTGGCACAGGGGGGACGAACCGACGAGGCGGCAATCTTGTATCGTGTCAGCGCCCAGTCTCGCGTGCTAGAGGAGGCGCTGGCCAACGCCGGTATGCCCTACCGCGTGTACGGGGGGCAACGCTTCTACGAACGCGCCGAGATCAAGGATGCACTGGCCTATCTTCGCCTGATCGCCAACCGCGATGATGACGCCGCTTTCGAGCGGGTCGTCAATACGCCGCCCAGAGCCGTCGGCGCGCGCACGCTGGACAAACTCCGTAGTGTGGCCCAGCAAAGCGGCACATCGTTGTGGGAGGGTGCCCAGGCCCTAGCATCCAGTGGCGCACTCGCCGCTCGCGCTCGCAACGCCATATCCGGTTTTCTGGAGTTGGTCGCAAGGTTGGATAAGGAGACGGCGACACGGCCCCTGGACGAGCAGGTGGCTGTCGTGATCGAAAGCAGTGGACTGCTAGAGCACTACCGCCGTGATAAGTCAAACTATGCCGGCTCCCGGGTGGAGAACCTCGAAGAGCTTGTCAGCGCAGCTCGCCAGTTCAGTTATGCGGAGCCACCCGAAGGCGAGGGCCTGTTGGTAGCCTTCTTGGCTCGCGCTGCACTTGAAAGCGGTGACGATCTTGCCGGCGGGAGCGGCGTTCACTTGATGACCTTGCACTCTGCCAAAGGACTGGAATTCCCCCTGGTGTTTCTCTGCGGTCTAGAAGAGGGCCTGTTTCCCCATCAACGCAGCCTAAATGATCCGCACCAGCTCGAAGAGGAGCGGCGATTATGTTACGTAGGGATGACGCGCGCCATGCAAGTGCTTTACTTGACCCACGCCGAGACGCGTCGCATGCACAATTCGGACTTCCACCCTGAGCCCTCGAGGTTTCTCCGAGAGATCCCCGCTAATTTGCTGCAGGAGACCCGCCTACGCGGCTCGGTGCGGTGGCAACGCTGTGCTCGCGATTCGGATTCGGATGCAAGCGAACCGTTCGGCTTAGGGCAGCGAGTGGCTCATCCCAAATTTGGGGAGGGCGTCGTGCTCCACCGCGAAGGGCAAGGGGCTCACGCCCGAGTTCAGGTCAACTTCCAACAGGTGGGCACTAAGTGGTTGGTGTTGAGCTACGCGAACTTACGGATGATTTGAGGTCGGCTTGGGTGGGCAGCGCCGTGTTACCCGAGACTCAAAGGGTGGGGCGGCGGAGGGTCACTCACACCCGACAAACGCCACGCTCTTCACGCCGTAAATCCTAGGCCATCCTGGTCACCTGCAGACCTCGCCAGACAACCCACCCACTAGGCTACGCGCCTAGCAGCGTTCGGCGGTACGCATTGCTCGCCTCTATTGGTTGGTCCTCTTATATGACCCTTGCTGCGTCCCGTCTCCCTAGCTCAGCGGCCGTTTGGTGCGCTTGTTTGCGCCCTCTGCCATCTTATTCTGTGGTGATATCGGCCTCGGTCAGCATATACTCGACGGCCCGCTTGATGTCTTCGTCACCCAGGTTGGGGTTGCCGCCCCTCGGGGGCATCGCGTTTAGCCCGTTGATGACGTGTTGCACCAGTACGTCAAAGCCTTGTTCGCTCCGGGTAGCCCAATCATCCTTTGCATCGAGTTTTGGCGCACCGGCTACACCCGCAGCATGGCACGCCATACAGGCCGTATTGTAGATTTGCTCGCCGCTTTGCTCAGCTGCCGCCACCTCCGTAGCCGGTGGAGCCACCGCCTCTACCTCGATGGGCACCGGCTCATCACCAGGCTGGCCTACCCGCACACGCCCGACAGGCTCGATACGCGCCGCGACAGCTTGTGGACTGGCCTGGATTTTCGTCGTTGCGCCGAATCCCACGAACCTCGCCAAAACGAAGGCGATGATGGTAAACACCACGAGGGCGCCGAGAATGGCCAGGAAATTCTTTATGAAGACGTCATCTGCGTGGCTCACACTTCCACCTCTATTTATTAATTCGACCGGTTCCTACGCTTGCGTAAGCATCCAAAACGCAAAACGTTTGGCGTTAAACGAGAGCCTGTATCTTCTCGCGAAACTCGATGTTTTAGCAACCCCTTGTGCGTCGCAATAGAACCCGCGGAAGCGACTCGACAGGTTGTCGGAATCCCGGTAGCGAAACGATGGACGACAGATGGCCAGTGAGTTTATGCTACGGATGTTGCCCGCGCCCTTAGCTCAGTTGGATAGAGCGTTGGCCTCCGGAGCCAAAGGTCAGAGGTTCGAGTCCTCTAGGGCGCGCCAGTCTCCGCCTGCCAACCTTTAGCGGGTCGCCTCTTAGCCGGCCCCTGACTAACGGGTGCCTTCGGCGATTCGTGTTCCGAATCCAGGTCCTTGGCGCGGGGCGCCCCTTTAAACGGGCGAAAGAGGCGGACGCGTTCGGCAGAAGGCCCCCTTCTCATGGTGTGAGCATCACCGACCACCAAAAACGCGTTGCAGCAGTTCGGTGGTCTGCTTAGCAGGATCGTTGCGGATTTGCGCCTCTTGAATGGCCAAGTAGTGAAAGATCCCATCGGTGCTCTTCTCGATCACGTAGCCCGTCAGGTCGGCCTTGACGTCCGGTACTAGCGGCAGCGCCTGGTAGCGATTCATGATCTCGTCGTAGGTCTTGATAGCGCCGACGTCTGCCAGGCTTTGATCCACAAGTGGCTTCATCTCGCGGCTCAGTTGCGGTGTCATCTTTGCCTGGAAATAACGCGTTGCCGCATCGTCCGGCCCTTTATAAAGGGCATTCACATCATCCAAGGTCATCTCAGAAATCGCGTTCCAGAAAAGTTGCTTGGCTTTCGGCGTAGCCTTTTCAGCCGCTCGGTTCAAGCCAATCTCTAAGTCGTCCAGAGACGCACTCATGCCCACGGCGCTCAATGCCGATCGCACTGCCTGCAGGCTATCGGGCAGGGGAAGGCGAACGTTCGGATCAGCGTTAAACCCATCCGGTTTACCCAGTCGAGCGACGACAGCGTCAGTGCCTACACGCAGCGCCTCCTTAAGTCCCGCCCCGGTTTCCTGTGTTGAGACTTGAGTCGTCGCGCCCCCTTGCTTTCCAAAATCACCGAGCAGATCCTTGCCTTTTTGCAGCCAGTCACCCTGCGCTAAACCCACGCGACTGGATAACATCACTATCGCGCCCACCATCAACACCGAAAATAACTTACGCACGTTGTTTGCCTTTACTTGTGGTTGCCGGGAGGTAAATACTACCAAATTACATTAGAGCGTGTGGTGGTCCCCTTACACTGCGACCATCATACACAACCTAGGTTGTGGCGCAGTCCCGCGTGGACGGATTTACACCAAGGCTAGGTTTGGCGCAACGCCGCCTGAACGCTGCAGTGCACAAAATGCACAAATGGGTAGAGTAGAGAGCCCGCGGAGGATGCGGTGAGGAACGAACCGGCCATGGTCATCGCTTCATCGGGGTAGCAGCCGGTGGCCTTGCCTCAAGGGACGTCGCGAATACATCCTTGTAGACTTGAGTCCGGCATCCCTGCCGGACACACCCTTATCGCAAGGCGACCGGCTGCCTACAGACCTATGGGTGCGGTTGTAACCTCTAAATGGTGACTCAGACGAAACGATGACCATGGCCAACGAACCGCATCGATCGAGACACGAGCCAAACCAGGTGATTGAGCCAGAGTCGGATGACCGAATATCGGCGTGCAAAGAACCAAGGGGCGACCTCTTTTGTTACCGTGAATAGTGCCGAGCGGCACGGAAATCATCGGTGGGTGGACGCCTACTCGCCGGCCGTACCAACGCCTCGACGATCGATGATGCGCAGCTGGCGGATCAATTGTTGAAAGTCCGCGATTACTGCATGGCCAATCCGGAATCGACGGTCATCGACGCCTTTGTCGCGGCGTTGCAATAGCCGGACGCCGCCCCTGGCAATGCATGGTGCTGGTGGCTAGGCCATCAGTAGCAGGGACCTTCCATCAAGCACCGAGGAGGCGGTCATCTCAGCTGCATAACGAACGAATGAGGTTAGATCGTCCGAGGAACGAGCCACGATCTGAACCGTTTCTGGCACGGCGACAGCGCCTGCAGGCCGCGTTCAATCGTGAGTGGCCAGCAAGGTCTTCAACTCCAGGGCGTTAGTCACTGCGTACGCGGACTGGTCATTGTCGAAATACACATAGCCGCGATCCAGGGTGCAGCGCCGAAGCCATTGCCCCCAGCCAGCCAGAGCCCTTTTGCCGTAGCGCCCGCAATAGGCGGTGCCTGGTCCGTGCAGTCGCACGTAGGCGAAATCGGCGGTGACGATCCGAGGGCTGACGAAGCCGGCCAGGTCGTAGACGCAGAAGGTGGCACCAGAGGCCTCCAGCAGACGGTAAACCTCGAGGCAATGCCAGGACGGATCCCGCAGTTCGAACGCCACCTCCAGCCCCTCCGGCAGGACTTGCAGGAAGGCCGCGAGCCGTTTCGGATCGCATCGCCAGTTGGGCGGCAACTGGAACAGCACAGGACCCAACTTTTCCCCCAGACCCTTCGCCGCCGCGAGGAACGCCGCCCAGGCTTGCTCGGCATCCTTCAACTTTTTCATGTGGGTGATCAGGCGGCTCGCCTTCACCGCAAAAGTAAAACCTACCGGCGTCTGTTCCCGCCAGATGCCGAAAGTCTCGGTCTTAGGCAGTCGGTAGAAGCTGCCGTTAATCTCTACACTGTCGAAATGGCGCGCGTAGTACTCCAGCCACCGCCGCGCCGGCAATCCAGGAGAATAGAATCGGTCGCGCCAATGCGCGTAATGCCAGCCGGAAGTGCCGATTCGAACTTGCAAATGCGATGCTGTCGGGTAGCAAGGATCGAGAATTATCGAACCTTATCCATTAGCTCTGAGGATACCGTTACCGGTGTCAAGCAGATGGCACTGCGGATCACGGTCAATTTGTTCTCGCCATCATGTCGATCACCATGCCCGCGCTAGAGAGACGCATGGATTGCTCGACCATAGCCATCCCCGGCGACTGGATTCCGGCTTCCTAGCCGGAATGACGGGCGTGTCATTTGGATTCAATTGGTTAGACAACACAACGCAGTCGCCCTGCGCCGCAGATTTGAAAGGCTTCGCAATTTCAGGACCCCGAAGGCAACGTGGACGCGCTTACACATTATGGTGCCGAGTACAACCATCGCACGAAAAGAAAGAAAACATCACTTTCCGTAGGGCGTTGCGCCTGTCTCTCAACCCTGCAACCCAGGAGATCCTCCCCCTCATCAATAAGGCGTTGCTTGGCTATCAACTGAGAGGTTGTGAAGACAATCGTCGCGAGCGGCCCGAGAGCCAGGTGGACGACCCGCAGTGACGAGATATAGACAGGCGAGGAGCGAGCACCGCCCAATGCCGCTATCGGGTTGTGTGGCAGGTTTTTCCCAGCCTCTGACCGCACTGCAAGACATCCCGGATTAGACATCATTCGCCCTCGGCTATCGCCCCGTGAATCCTGGCGTATCAGCCAACGCACTGTGGCTATTGGTTGTGGCCCTACCCGACGTGCTGGGCTCTCTCGAGACGACGCTCCCACCGCCGTCGCTAAACTTCCTTGCTTCACTCTCACCTTGACCACCCTTGCCCCCTCCTTGCAAAGGCAGTCAAAGCCCGTAGCAACTAGCCACCGCCAACTCATCACCCTGCGCAACGGTGCGGTACTTGGCAAGAAACGCGCTATCGATATCTTTCAGCGTCTTCGGGGTCTTCGCCTGCCGATAACGCTGCAGGTGACTCGGGCCACCGTTGTATACGGCATAGGTGGCGCGCGCCAGATCCTCCAGGCGGCCGGTTTGGGTGTGCTCGCCCTTCTTGATGGCGTAGTCCACCAGGTAGTGCGCCAGTATTTCTCCTCCGGCATTGGCATTGTAGGCGATGTCTGCTTTAAGGGCCTGGGAATCATAAAATCCCCGCCAGACTCGAACATTGATCTGCATGATGCCCACCGACCCTGCACTGGAACGTAAAGCCTCTACGCGCCCTTGTTTACGGATGAACTGCCGCCAACAGCTTTCCTGCCAGGCGGTGGCAAGCACCAACTGACGGTACAGCGACCGATGCTCAGGAGGTAACTTGGGGCTGTCGAGGATGTCTTGAGCGACCCGCTCAAGCAGCGTGTGTACCAAAGGCAGATAAGCATGGAGTTCAGCTGGGCTCGGTACCCAGCGGTCGAGGCGAGCGGCCAGTTCGTCTATGGAGGGACCGGCCGCTCGGGCGGTCGGGAGGATCCACTCGCTCAGATCGATCCCACGCGGTCGGCGAAGCTTCAGGGGCCGACCGAAACCAAACAGCTGGCGAAGCTCGGGATCGACGGCCGTGCCATAGTCCAACGGGTCGACACTTGATTGCGGGGCCAGGATGCGTGCTAGCCGACGCAGCCCCGCCGCGGAGATCTCCACACCGACCTGTGGTCCCAAGGCATCTATCGCTCGCAGCGCATCCGCTGCCGCAATAAAGCTGAGATATCGCAGCGCGCCTTCCCTGGGAAGCTCGGCACTCAGCTGGCGCAGAACCGGATCCAGCCGCTCCCAGGTGCGCAAAAACACAGCTCGAACCGGGTCCGGCTGCTCGGCGATAGGCTGGATCAATGCTGCCGAAACCAGATGGTGGCGGGCATCGAGCAACACTTCGAGCAGGGCGAGCCGCAATGCAGCCAGGGAGGTGTCGTTCGCCGCTTGCTTGATCACGTGGGTGAGAAAAGCGTCCCAGCTCTGCCAAGCGGTCTCCCAGCGCGCAAGCTCCTGGGCACTCAAAGCCGGCTCGTCAAGGATCACCGCCGATTCCGGCGGCCGCCGCGGTAGCGCCAACCTCAGGTTGAGCTCAAGACCTTTCTCCTTGACCCGCACCGCAACCGGCATGACGGAAATCGCAAGATCCGTCGCCTGGTCGGAGTTCGGCGACGGCACCAGCAACGGTAGCGTCTCCTCCAACGTCTGCAGCGGCGAGCGCAGATCGATGTGTACGCGGGCCAGTCGCGGGTGCACCTGGTGTTTGATGCGATCCCACAGCTGCGTGCTTATCGACTCACTGTCCCCATCGGGTCGATAAAGATTGGATTCGACGACGCGAAACGCGAGTCGTCGCTGCTCGGCATCTAGGCTCGGCTCATTGAAGATCTCCAATAGGCCTTGCCAATTGAACCACTCCAGGCACCGACCAGCCACGGCGGTGGCGAGCCGAGCGTGGGCAATACTGCGGACCCGCAGGTACCCCTCTTGACTGTCCACTTGCGGGTCCGAGAGCAGCAGCTCACCACAACCGCCCTCACCTTGCCATACCTGCGCCGTCCTATCGGGATCGGTATAAAGCTGGGATAGCAAAATCTCGCGCAAGAACGGGAAATCGAACGTCAACGGTACCTCCACCGGCCGCGCCAACGTCGGCCAGGACGAAACCAACAAAGCGATCGGGAAAAGCACACGTATCATTCGCTTTGGCCTTGCTCAAGCCATCCGTAAGTGGGTGGAACAGCACAACGCCTTAGAAGCTGTTTTAAAAATGTCACGAGCGCCGGAGTCGCAAGGCGCACGGTGGCGACAAAATCGTTTGGAACGATTTTGAACAGCTGGAAGCTGGCCCCGAAGGGGCGAGCCCCAGGGACGGGGCGAGTAACAACCGGAGTGTACAAGGGAGTACATGAGGATTGCGGGCCGCCGCGCAACGCAGCTCAGGCAAGCGCAGTAATTTTTAAAACAGCTTCTCAGGCCCGCTTCCAAGAAGCCTGTTTCGCCCGCCACACCGAAACGGTTAGCGTGACCACCGTCAGCGGCAGCACGAAGCCCAGCAGTGCCAAATTGAATCCCGGAAGGGCTGGATGGTGCATCGCCTCTAGGATAAGGTAGGTAAGGTAGGCGAGGTAATAACCGAAGAACAAAGCGCCTTCCCATCGAGCAATGCGGTTTCCGGTGAAAAAGATCGGCAGACAGGCGATAGCTGCGCCGATCATGACGAGGAGATCGAAACGTAGCGCCTCCGCTGCCACCGCCACGCCGGCCGGAGAAACGAGGCTCGCGAGCCCCAGCACGCACAAGATATTGAACAGGTTGCTGCCGACCACGTTACCCACTGCGATATCGCGCTCGCCGCGTAGGGTGGCGATGATGGATGTTGCGATCTCCGGTAGCGAAGTGCCCACGGCGACAATGGAAAGCCCGATGATGAGCTCGCTCACCCCGAGCCAGTGGGCCACGGCCACCGCAGCATCCACCAGCCATCGTGCGCCCATCACCAGCATCCCGAGTCCTACCAGCACCATCGCCAGGTTGCGCATCACGGCCCTGCCCCCTGTGGGGCGGGGGGTGACGCCGAACGCCTGATCGTACTCGTCCCTGACTGCTACCTGTTGCTCCTGCCGCCCCTTGACCACCGCGAACGCCGTGTAAGCCAGGATGCCACCGAATAGCAACAACCCGTCCCAGCGACCGATGAGGCCATCAAAAGCCAACCCGTAGAGCAACAACGATGCCCCGATCATGATGGGCACATCCAAGCGAATCAGCTGCTGCGCCACCACCAGTGGTGCAATCAGGGCCGACAGCCCAAGCAGCAATAACACGTTGCAGATATTGCTACCGACGACGTTGCCGAAAGCGATATCCGAGTTACCAGCCCAGGCCGCCCTCACGCTGACCGCCAGCTCCGGAGCGCTGGTGCCAAAAGCCACCACCGTTAGCCCGATCACCAGCGGCGAGATACCGACGACGACGGCTAACTGGGATGAACCCCGCACCAGCCACTCGGCGCCCAAGACCAGCAACCCGATCCCAACCACAAACAACACGATGGTAACCATCTAATCCCTACCGATGCTGCGCCAGCACTCGCGACGTTTTAAAACAGCTTCTCACGTGGCCACCGACCCGAGAAACAACCGCCCCGCCGACAGACAATCGCAAAGCTCACCAAACACCTCTCTAAGCCGCGCCCGGGACACCGCAGGATCGAGTGCGGTTCGGATCCGCCGGGCCAGACAGCCCTGTTGCAAGATGACAGCGAGTGGCGCGCGCCAAGGCGTGCCAGGGTCCAGAGGACTGGGATGCAGCGACTCGAGCACATGCTGCCAGAGATCCCCGGCATTGGCGAACTCATCGGGGAACCCCATCTGACCGAGATAGCGCCGGTCACGAATGATAGCCTGATCCCCGAAACGAATCGTGTCCAGCAACACCGCTTCGAGGGCTTCGATTGCGAGGGACTGCTGCTCGGCCAGGCTGCACCAGCGCTCAGCCACCAACGCCTGCAAGACCGCCACGATGGCGGCGGCGATGGCCAGATCCGCCAGCGGACATTCCTGGATATCGAGCAACCGGATCTCGATGGCATGACGATCGAAACGCGCGATGGCGCCGCGGGAGTTCAACCACTCGTGCTGCAGCACACCGGCTGGATCATGCGGCGCGATATCGGCGTACATGGGTGCCAGAATGACGCGTTCGTACTCCGCCCGAGTTGCGGCATGCTCCGGAATGATACGCCCCGCGATCGATGGAATCTTGCGGGCATTTCCACGATAGGCTTGCAGCCGGGTGTCCATCCAACCGGTGCAGCGCCCCTCGGCGACCGGTGAACTGGCAGCTAGGGCAGGCAGAATAGGAAGCAGGCAGCGAATCGCTGCGTGTAGACGCTCGAACTCCTCATCATCGGCAAACGGCAGGTTGATATGGGTACTCTGGAGGTTGGACCAGCCGTGGCCCTGGCAACCGAAGATTCGGTCGTAAGCTGCATAAATGGCGTTGTCCGCGTGCGGCCAAAGACGCGTCTCCCGACCCGGATCCATCCAGGGATGCATAGCGGTTGGCATGAGCCGGCCGCCCATCGATGCGAGCAACCCATTGAGGCGCGTGACGTCCGCAGCAAGAGCCTGCGGCAACCCTTCGAGCATCGCAGCTGGGCCATTGGTCTTGAGCTCGATCACATGCAACACCAGTTCATTGGACCAGGCAAGTGCGTCCTGCTCGGTCGAGGCAACGTACTCCCCGGCCACGGCACGCAGGATCTCATCGACCACCGGTAAGATCGACAACGTGTCACGGTCGACGACCATGTACTCCATTTCAATACCATAGCCGCCGAATAGCGACAACCACTGCGGCACACTCACGGCGCCAGCGGAGGCAACATTTTTTGTTGTTCGATACGCTGCAGGAATCCGCTCATGATGACTCGGTAGAGCTCCTCCTTTAGCACCTCGTCCTCGAGACCGGCATCGATATTGGGGTTGTCATTGATCTCGATGACATAGCTGCGTCGGCCCACCTGTTTGATGTCCACGCCATAGAGTCCATTGCCGATGAGATTGGCAGCGCGCAGCGCGGTCTGTATGACTTGCGAAGGTGCCGCCTCCACGGGGAGGGTCTGCGCCGCGCCCTCCAGACGTTTGCCGGTCCCCTCCTGGCGATGCACGATCTGCCAGTGACGGCGCGCCATGAAGTACTTGCAGACATAGAGGGGGCGGCGGTCGAAGATGCCGACCCGCCAATCAAAGTCCGTGGGCAGGAACTCCTGGGCCACGATGAGCTCGGAGCTCTCCAGTAGCGCCGCCACCGTCCCCTTCAGAGCCGCTTGCTGCTCCACCTTCACTACACCTTTGGAGAAGGAGCTGTCCGGCTGTTTGAGCACGCAGGGAAGCCCCAAGGCGGAGACGATGGCATCCACGTTGCCCTTGTGCACGATCAACGTCTTCGGCATGCGGATGCCGTGACGACTGAGAAGTTCGGCAAGGTAAACCTTGTTGGTGCACTTGAGGATCGACTCGGGATCATCGATGACTACCAGACCCTCCGCTGCGGCGCGCCGCGCAAAGCGATAAGTGTAATGCATGACGCTCGTGGTGGTGCGTATAAACAGCCCATCGTACTCTGGCAGCCGCCCGTAATCGTCGCGGGTGATGAGATCCACCCCCAGCCCCAGTTTTTCACTCATACGTACGAAGCGTTGAATGGCCCTGGCGTTGGAGGGTGCCTCCTGCTCGGTCGGATCGTAAAGAATGGCAAGGTCATAGCGCGGCGGGCGTCGCTTGCGCGGTCGATGACAGCGGCCGGCAAAGTGATCCTGAGCCGCCTGCACCACAAACCGATGATGTTCAGTCGGAATCTCGGCGGCGCCGATGGGGCGTATGTTCTGCAATTCCCAGCGCCCGTCACGCACGAATTGCGCCCGCAGTAACGGGGACTGAAACAGGTTAAAGAGGCGTAGGCTGAGACGGTCATAACGTGCCGCGAGGTTGCGACCAAAATAAATGCTTAGGGTGAAATCGCTTGTCTGCAGCGATGCCAGACTCTTCTGAATGAGCGCGTCGAGCTCTTCCGAGAGAATGCGGATGATGGTGCGGGACTTGAGATCCTGCACCGTGGTGATGCTGGGCAACGGGCGATGACCGCGCGCCGTTGCGAGTAAAGAAACATAGTACCCCACGTTCTGATAGCGGTAGGAACGGCACAGGTTGAAAACCCGGGCACCGCGCAGCTCGCTGTAGACGGGATCGGCCAGATAGTCACGGGCCGACACCACATCCACATCGCCGACTTGCAGCGGCCAGTCTTTAGGATCGTCGACGACGATGAGAACCAGCACGCTCCCCCCGTCCGGCCGCGGTTCTGCTTGGCCGAATGATGAGCAGATTAGCGTCATGGGTCAGTACGCCGAGCAAAATGGCACAGATAGCCCGGTCGATGCTGACCGCATAGCGGTGGGTTTGGGAAACGGGGTTGGAATGTAAGGGGTCTGCGATCAGCACGTTACGGTGGGTCGGATCGTAGCCGGTCAGCACCACGAAGTGGCCTGATGGTTCACCGCGAATATCATCGTAGGTATCTTTGGGCCCATACTCCCGCGCACAATGGTACAGGTAAGTCGCACTGAGGCCGGTCAGGATAGGGATTGCCCGTTTGAGGTAACCTCGGATCAGATCGGGAGTCAGATCCACGAAGCGTAGCCGTCCACCGCCCTCGATGAATTCCAGGTAACCCCGAGTCGCGGTATGGAGCTTCGCATCCGGCTTGTGAGCTATCTGTCGCAGCAATCGATCGCGGATATCCGCCTCAATGGGTCCGAACCAGGTGGGGTCAAAAACCTGCAAATTGTAAGTATAGATGGTGGCGTCATAGCCCTTGCGCAGGGCATGACAAGCAAGAAATACCGCCAGTGTGCCGCCGCTCTCCAGGGTATGGCACTCGCCGATAACCTGGCCGACGGTGATCTCCTCCCCATAATAACGGTACAGAGCGTGCAGACAGGTCGGACCGCAGGTTATCTCGTCCGGCTGTGCCACCATCTGCAGTTCGAGTTGTGTAGTCACATTACGCTCGGCCCCGGTCGGTTCGGTTGCCGATAATGAAAGCACGCTTTGTGCCGGTCCAAGGACACCATCGATATCAGCCCGGTTCGGTCATACACGGGATCGCACCCTCAGAGCTTGCAAAGGGTACCTGCCGCTAGCGGCGCTGGATGGCGCCCGTTCTTCGCCTTAACTGAGAGGTTGTGAAAAAACTTGCTACACGACCCGATAGCGGCGTTGGACGGTGCTCGCTCCTACAGCCCGGGAGCCGATTTGGCACGGTTCAATACGAGACCTAGGACCCTCACCCCTAGCCCACGCAGTTCAGCGATCACCTCTTCGGTGGTCACCGGATCGATTCGGTTAGCATCCAACACCAGCACGACAGCATCGGTACAGCGGGAAATAGCCAGCATGGTCTGTCTCTGAGCTGCCGAAGGCGAATCGATGATGACAAGATCCAACGGCTGTCCCACGCCATCGAGGAGGGTCTCCAGTGGGGCAGGGGTGATATCAGCCAAGGACGCTTTAAGGGCATACAAACTGACACCTTCAACCGGATGCACTGCCTTCTCTTTGTCACGACGTGGCGTTAAAAGGCCCTTTTCCGTTTGGGTGGAGACCAGCCCCCCGCCGGAACGCCCATAGCCGAAGGCATCACGAGCGGTTGTGAGGTCGATCGCGGGATCGCTGTCAGAACGCTTTTCTCTCTGCGCCAGCTCTCTGCCGATCTCCACAGGCGGTTCGGCCTCAATCACTAACACCGCTTTGCCCAGTCGCGCCGTCACACAGTAGGCGAGATCTTCGACCAAGGTCGTTACACCCTCACCTCCCTTCGGTCCCATAAACGCAACGATCCTAGGACCGGAAGGAGGCAATAAGGTATCAAGTTTCTGGAACAGCCCAACGAGAATAGCCTCGTCATGGAATCCGCGGCTTTGTCCAACCGAAGACAAGCACCACTCTGGGGTATCCGCCGCTCGGGATCGAGATACTCCTACGGATGGTTTCACAACGGCGCGCATGTCAGTCTCGGCTGGCGACCCTTGGTGGCGAGCGATATGCTTCATGGTAGTTCTCTCTGATAGCGAGGCAACCGTTCCAACCCCGGCGCAACGCAGTCGTTTTCACAAGCTCTCAGGCCCGTTTCCTATCCGGCATCGTAGCCAGCACGGGGATCCCGAACCGCTTCTCCAGGGAATCGCGCATCTCCAGCCCGCGACGCCGATACGCATAGATGAAGGCGACCAAGAGAGAAACCAGTAAGCCGCCGATACCCCCTACCAATAAGTGAGCAGCTATTCTCCGGTCAAATAGCGGCGCCACCGTTGCGGTAGGGGGTTGAATGAGGCCAATATTACGCATTTGGCTGCGATTTAGGCTCTCCTGAATTCTGGCCGTTTCCAATCTTGCGAGATACGTTTGGTAGCTGCTCTCTCTCACTGTTAGCTCGCGAGTCAGCCTATGAAGTTGCCACTTCCCCTCAGTTAACCTGGGCAACTCACTGGCAACCTGGTCTCGCTGCCCCGCAACCTCATTGCGCTCCGCCAACGAACCCGCCAGTTCAGCATTAAGGCGACGAATCTGTAAGTCCAATTTTTCATGGGCTTCGTTTCTTCCCGTCCTCACCATTTTCTGTTGGTATCGTTCCCGCGGGCGCTCAGTTCTGTCGAATGCATCGATTGTTTCCTGGACATCGGTGTGCAAGGTCACCGTGCTGGGTATCTCTTGCAATGCCTGCTTAAGGGATGCAATTTCCTCTTGTATTCTTTTTATATGGCCCTCCAACCGGTGAGACGCCGTATCCAGCCGATCGCGCCTCTTGAGTAAAAGCGCGATCTGTTCATCCGGGTGAAACAACCCGTATCGTTCACTGAGCACCTGAATAGCACCTTCGGATCCCTCCAGTGCTTCACGGTGCTCAGATAGCCTTTCCGCCATGAACCCGACATCGGTCGGGTTATACATCTCGCCATGCTTCAGGGAAAACACATTGAGGATACTTTCCAAGACAGAAATCGCCTTGTCAGGATCCTCATGGCGAAAAGACAAGCGTATGATCCTGGCGTTTTCTTCCGCATAAATGGCAAGCGCTTCCTCGAAACGAGCTAATGCTCGCTCCATGACTGGGGAGGTAGAATTCAATGCCGATCCCCTACCGAAAAGCAGCGGATGAGTTGGCAGTGCCCGTGTTGGCGATAGCGCCTGGTCGTTGGCAGTCATTGGCCCTAGCCCAGGGTAGAGCTCCTCCGAGCCCAATGCCTTAAGCACTTGTTCCTTTAGGTATTGACTGTGAAGAATTTCAAGCGCCGTACTCATGCTCGCCCGGAGCGCCGCTCGCTCCCGGCCTGTGGTCGAAATCCCCTGCGTCCCTAAATGAGCCGTCGCGGCCGACTGCAGCACAAAGCTGGTTCTGGCCACGTAGCGGGGCGCTGTCAGCGCCGAGCCGATCCCGGTAGCTGACACGGCAATTAAAGTCGCTAAAAGGATTCGGTACTTGTACCGCCAGGCTCCCCCTAACAGGTGAGTGCCTCCGAGTGCGGTATGGTCACTAGACATACTGAGAATTGCTTGATTTAAGGGGGCGATAACATCTAACAAGCCGTTGTTACTCGCCCCCCCCTTACCAACGATGTCTAAGAATCTACACCATGAGCCCCTGAAGTCAATCGCCAAGCCAATTCAGACGTCATGCGACTACAGAGTGGGAATGGTGTGGAGTTAGAGGCACATGTAAGTTATTTCTACCACCGTGACGTTTGCACCCAGCGGTGCGTCTGCGCCCCATTCAAGCAAGGGAAAGGGAGGTCCTGAATCTCTCAAGAGTGGATAAGGCAAGACATCGTAAAATAGCCTTAACGATTCGACTTGCCGGATCAAAACGCAATGTTATAACCTGTCTTTCTTGAGGAGCCAACGTCCGAGTAGAGGGGTTGCTGCATTGCCATCGTCATCTAGTCTGTTGCGCCGAACGGCCGTACGTGGGAGTCTTTGGCCACAGCTAGCGCTGGCGCTCTGTCTAGTCTTGGGTCAGCTGCTCCTCGCTCTCCACGTCCTGGAACACCTTGACGGTCACGACGCCGAAGCACGCTGTGAGATATGTCTCATCGGTGGCGGAATCGCGCTGGCCACGGCCACGCCTAACCCGGCGCCAGTACACGGCTCTTCACCGCTCCTCAAAGCAACGCCGCCTGACATCCGCCCCGGCACGGTAGCTGTCAGGGGATGTTCTGCCCGCGGCCCTCCGTCGACGTCCCACTGACGCAGAAACACATGCCGGCCACTTCCGGCAGACTGGTCACGATTGTGGGAGAACCCAATGAAACGCTTACTGATGGGGGCAGCAACCCTTGCCCTTGCGGCGCCCTTTGGCGCCCTAACCGCCGATAACGCGGACGTCGACGAGGTCAAACGCCTCATCGAAGAGATGAAAGCCGAGCACGAGGAGAAAATCCGTGAGCTCGAGCAACGCCTGCAAGCCGCTGAACAGACCGTGCAGCAGACAACGGACGAGAGAGACGCTGACCGGCGAACAGGCACGGCAACTGCCCGACCCAACGCCGAAGCACCGGGGACGATCACCTCTGGGATCGCCTTTAACCCGCAGATTTCCGTCATCCTTGACGGCAACTTCTACCACGATGATATTGACGGCCAGGGCACGGAGTTGCTTCGCATGGCCGACGGCATCAGCCATGCCCACGGTGGCCACGATCACGGCGGCCATGATCACGGTGGGGCGGAGCAGGGGTTCAACTTGCGCGAAGTGGAGATCGCGTTTTCGGCTACCGTCGACCCTTACTTCGACGCCACGGCCTACCTGGCCGTCGATGGCGACGGTGACGTCGGGCTCGAGGAAGCTTGGTTCCAGACCCGTTCGCTGCCCTATGGTCTGAAGGTGAAAGGCGGCAAGTTTTTCTCTGATATCGGTTACATCAACAATCAGCATCCCCACCAATGGGATTTCACCGACCAGAATCTCGCGTACATCAATCTTTTTGGCGAGGCGGTGCTGGTGGATACCGGTGTACAACTCACCTGGCTTCCGGCATGGGGACACTACACGCTGTTCGGCACCGAGATCCTACAGGGCAATCAGGAACAATTCGGCGCCCGAGCCGAAGTGGACGAGACATTGGAGGACGAGTTAGTCGATGTCGGGCTTAGCGCAGATGCGCTTAACCTGTATGACAAGAGCGATGTTCCAAGCCTGTATACTGCCTTCGCTAAGTACTCACCGGATCTGGGGTTCAATCATGCCTTACAGCTAGGGCTATGGGGCGCCTACGCCGATCAGCATCAGGAGATCCATGGCGACCCCGAGGACGGCAACCTGCACACCTTGCAGGGCGATGCCTGGATGTGGGGCCTCGATAGCGTCTACAAATACGATGCCGGCCGCCGCCACGGAACGGGCTCTTTCAAGCTGCAAGCCGAGTATCTGTGGCAGCTCAAAGATCTGAACTTGCGCTTCCACCAGGCCAGACCAGAGCAGGTCGGCGCGGAGCGCAAGTTCACCGAAGATGCGATCTACATTCAGGGCGTGTACGGCATCGCGCCGCGTTGGCAAGTGGGGCTTCGCTATGACAATGTGGGTCTGACCACCAACAAGCTGGAAAGTGGTGGGAACACGCTACGCGAATGGGACACTTCCGACCGCTGGACCGCCGCGTTGACCTGGACGCCGACGGAATTTTCCCGCCTGCGGTTGCAGTACTCCAGGGCGGATATCAGTATCGATGGGAACCGCGAGAAGTTTGACTACGTGTACCTGCAGTTCCTCATGAGTCTCGGTACTCATGGCGCACACAAGTTCTGAGGGGGCAGAACCATGGGTATCATCAGGAGGCTTCTTATCCTTGCACTGTTCTGGCCGGCACTGGCACAGGCAACCCTCGATATCGTCGCCACCAGTTCCAGCACCGGCATGTTAGTACGCGAAATTGCTGCCGAGCACGCCAAGTTGGAAATCCTTGCGCCTCCCGACCGGGATCTGCACTACCTGCAGGCACGACCGAGTATGATGCGTGCCCTGCGCAGTGCTGACTTGGTCGTGGCCCTGGGGGCCGAGCTGGAGGTGGGCTGGCTTCCCGTCGCCATCCAGCAGGCGGCCAACCCGAAGATCCTGCCGGGCCAGCCCGGCTACTTCGAGGCTGCCGCGCACGTGGATCGGCTGGATGTCGGAACTCCAGCGGACCGAGCCTTGGGCGATGTGCATCCGATGGGCAACCCACACATCAACATGGACCCCGTGCGCATGGCAGAGGTCGGCAAGGCGTTGGCCGAGCGTCTGGCTGAGCTCGATCCCGCCAATGCCGCCGATTACCGCCGCCGCGCCGGGGCCTTTGAAACCAAAGTCGATCAGAGGTTGGCGGGTTGGCAAAATCGCACCGGCAGCGTTCAGGGGGCGGTATCCTTTCACAAGGATGTTACTTATTTGCTCGACCGCTTCGGCGTGACACCACTGGGCACACTGGAGCCGGTAGCCGGAGTGCCCCCGACCGCAAGCCACATCAAAGAGCTGATCGACGGCCTTAGCGGGCAGAAGGGCGTCGTCCTGTTCACCGTCTACCAGCCAGAAAGGGCACCCGCAGCCCTAGCCGAGGCGCTCGGTTGGCCGATGGTGCGATTGCCTTTAGAACCGCCGCTCGGTGCCGACGGGGATGGTTACCTGGAGCACATCGACACCTGGGTCGAGGCGCTGGCCAAAGGCCGTTGATGGTCGAGCCGCTACTGCGCGCCACCGATTTGGTGGCAGGCTACAGCGCCCCGGTGGTCGGTCCGCTGTCCTTTACCATCGATGCCGGCGAGGTGGTCGGATTATGGGGTCCGAATGGTTCGGGCAAGTCGACCTTACTGAAGGCCATCGCCAAAGCGGCACGGGTTTTCAGTGGACGACTGAATCGAAGACCGGGGCTCGCTTTGGGCTGGCAGCTTCAGCAGCCCGTGCGCCTGCCCGAGATGCCTTTCAGTGGCTGGGAGTACCTGCGCTACGCCCAAGCGCAGCACATACCACCCCCTGCAAACCTCGTCGATTGCCTGGACTGGCGCCTGGACACGCTAAGTGGTGGGCAATTTCAACTCGTAGCGGTGTGGGCAATCCTCGGTAGTGCAGCTGAATTGGTCCTCCTGGACGAGCCGACCAATAACCTGGACCCCGACAGTGAGGCGATCCTGGCGGAAATCCTGCGGACCCAGCAGGGGCGACGCGCGGTGCTGCTGGTCAGCCACGAACGGGCTTTTATGGAGGCGGCCTGCCATCGGGTATTGGAAATAAGCGGGTGAGTGGCGACGTGCTTCTGGACCCGCTGTTTCGCCTACCGTTTGCAGCGGGCCTAATGGTCGCCTTGGTGCTACCTCTGCTAGGTGTTCTGCTGCGCCTGAGAGACGAGTGGCTCGCCGCCTTGGGACTGGCTCATCTAGCGGGTGCCAGCGCACTGGTTGGTCTGGCGGCGGGGATTCCAACCGTACTCGGGGCCCCTTTGGGCTCCGTCGCCGGTAGTATCATCAAGAATGTTGGCCACTTTCGGGGAAACACGGTTTACGCCGTGATGATACTGCTGGGTTGGGCTACAACATTATTGGTCGCAGCCAATACCGCTTTGGGTAGTGTGATGGGCCATGCCCTCGTGGAGGGACAGCTTTATTTCTCCAGCTGGGTTCACCTGGCCGCATCCCTAGCACTATGTCTAGTGGCCATCGGATCCCTGCCCTGGACCATGCCCAGGCTGATCCACGCCCGCCTGTTTCCGGGGCACGAAGCCTTGAACGCGATGCGCCCGTGGCGCTGGCACCTGAGTTTCGATGTTATCGTCGCGTTGGGCATGGCCGTTGGCACCAGCACGCTCGGACTGATGGGCGCTTTCGCTCTGGTTTTCGTGCCGCCGTGGATAGCGTTTCGGTTCGCGCGAAATTGGCGCCATTGCCTATGGCTGAGCGTCGGTATCGGGATCCTTTCATACCTCGCTGCATTTGCATCGGCCCTGCTGCTGGATCAGCCTTTCGGGCCGGTGCTCGTTGCCGTGTTGCTAATCAGCCTCCTACCGACCAAAGCCGTCTATCACAGCAGGCTGGGGCAAGCCATCCGGCCGCAGTCCACCGGCTCAGCCCTCTAACCCGCCCCACAACAAAATAACGGCGTTGGGTGCTGCCGCTCCTTGCCTATCTATCTAAATATGTCTCGTCGCTGCGCCCCCGTCCGCCTGGCTCTCGGGCCGCTCGCGACGATTCTTTCACAACCTCTCGCTTGCACGCCTGGGTACGGATGAATCACACTATCATTAACCGGAAAGCCAAAGACCCTAAACCGCAGAACCTGCTTTATGAAGTTGCATTCAGACAGCGTCTTCGGAAAGAACCGCATTACCGCCTACGGCCTGGATTATGTTTGCATCAATGACCAAAAGGCCACGCGCAGCCTGGTGGTAACGCCGGACACACTCCAACTGCACTGGCCGCCGAACTCATGGACCGAACTCAGAGGGGAACATCTCTTGTCCCTGCTCGACTTAAGCCCTGAGATCCTATTGCTCGGAAGCGGTCAGAGACAACACATTCCCTCGTTGGGCGTGCTACAAATCTTGGCGCAGATGCCGATCGGAGTGGAGATCATGACCACTGCCGCGGCCTGCCGCACCTACAATATATTGGTGGCGGAAGGTCGCACCGTGGCCGCCGCCCTCATCTTGACCAACAGTGGATCGGCGTAGAATCGGCCCTGGAACGATGGTCTAGGGCATGCCAACCGAACTACCCGCGCATCTCCTCGGCGCTGAATCCTTCGCGTTCCATCATCTGACGTAACCGCCGAAGCGCCTCCATCTGAATCTGCCTAACTCGCTCCCGGGTCACCCCGAGCTCCTGTCCCACCTCTTCTAAGGTGGCGATGTCACGTCCGCGCAGGCCAAACCGTCCCTCGACCACGAGGCGCTGCTTCTCATTCAACTTCGAAAGCCACAAGTCGATGCGAGTTTGCACGTCGGTGTCCTGCAAAATCACAGTCGGATCCGAGGTGCGCTCGTCAGATAACGAGTCGAGCAATGAGCGCTCGCTTTCCACATTAAATGGCACATCCACCGATCCGAGCACTTGATGCAACGCCATCACACGTCTGACCTCGTCAGCCGATCGGTGCAACGTGTTGGCGACATCTTCGGGACTGGGCTCTCGATCTAGAAGCTGCGTGAGGTGTCTTGCCGTACGCAGGCACAAGTTGATGTCTTTAATCACGTGTATCGGAAGTCGAATGGTGCGTGTCTGATTCATCAGTGCACGCTCGATGGACTGGCGTATCCACCACGTGGCATAGGTAGAAAATCGAAATCCGCGTTCCGGATCGAATTTCTCCACCGCCCGGATGAGCCCGAGATTGCCCTCCTCTATCAAGTCCAGTAAAGCCAACCCCCTATTCATGTATCTTCGAGCGATCTTGACCACCAGCCGCAGATTGCTCTCGATCATTCTTTGCCGGGCTTCCTGGTCATGATGTCGCGCCCGACGCGCGCAGTCGATTTCTTCGCTAGCGCTCAACAGCGGGGAGACCCCGATCTCGCTGAGGTACAGACGGGCGGCATCTAGCCCCTTTTGGTGGGTGTCCTTCGCGACGGGAAGCGGCTCCTCCTCTTGGTCAAGACATGGGGCATCCTCCTCACCAAGGGATTCGAAGCCTCCGATTTCGGTCTCTAGGCTAGGGTAATGTTCTGCACTCCATTCAAGCTCGACCCCATCCCCAGCCATCTCGTATTCGCTCGACATGGCTTTCCTCCTTAAGGCTGACTCTAGGCAAATAGCGCATGGGGTCTACCGGACGTCCATCCCTTCGAATCTCGAAGTACAGCATGGCTTGGCCACCTCGCCCCTGCCCCATTTCTGCTATGCGCTGACCGCCTATGACGCGATCACCCTCCGCTACCAATAGATTATTATTATGAGCATAAGCACTCAGAAAGCGGTTGTTGTGCTTAATGATGATAAGCTTCCCATACCCCCTAAGTCCACTTCCACTGTAGACCACATAGCCGTCCGCAGCAGCGTATATCGGTTGGCCCAGCTTGCCGCCAATATCGATGCCTTTTCTGTCGGCGTTATCGTAGCCGTTCACCACGCTAGCTTCGGCTGGCCACCGCCATCTCAGCACCTCCTCGCTCGACCCCACCTCCTTCTCTTGCCGCTTGTCCGATCGAGAGACAGATGACTCTTGGGGCATCGAGGACGCCCGGTTGCTTGGCGACGGGAGGACCGGCCGTTGCACCGTCCGAGGCGCCGTCTGAGATGTCTGGTGTGGGGTGGCAGGAGGAATCAGCCGCAAACGCTGTCCAGGAAAGATGGTGTAAGGCGCCCGAACGCCATTCCAAGCCGCCACCTGCCGATAGTCCAGTGCGTGACGCCAGGCAATGCCGGAGAGCGTCTCGCCTTTGCGCACCGTGTGATAGGCGGCTCGCTCTGCGTGATGCCTGGAATCATGCGCAACGGGCGCCTTAATACCTGAACTGCCGCATCCACTCAGGCATGCGCCAACCAGTAGAAAGACGACCTTACCTGCACGAGAAAGGCGTGCTTGCACGGACCCTCACCCCATGCCTCCTAGCATGGGAACGAAACGAACATAGTCGACCCGCTCTTCTTCATACCCTGCCGCCCCGCGCGTGATCACCGATAATCGCTGCCTTGGCCCTCGGCCTAGTGGAATCACCAGGCGCCCACCGACCGCTAGCTGTTCTAGCAACGCCGCCGGCACCTCGAGGGGCGCGGCAGCGACCAAGATCCCATCATAGGGTGCATGCTCGACCCAGCCAGCCCGCCCATCGGCATGCCGCGTCCGAACGTTGGCGAGCTCTAGAGTCTGCAAACGCACACGGGCGCGATCGAGTAACGCCGCAATACGCTCTACACTGAACACGCGATCGACTAGTTGCGCCAGAATCGCCGTCTGATAACCCGACCCGGTTCCCACCTCCAACACGCTATTCAACCGCGACTCTTGCATCAGGTATTCTGTCATCCTCGCCACGATGAAAGGTTGCGAGATCGTCTGCCTGTGACCTATCGGTAATGCCATTTCCTCATAGGCTCGGCTCGCCAGTGCCTCATCTACGAAAATGTGTCTGGGAACTCTTCGCATAACGTCAAGGACAGCCATATTCTTGATGCCCTGAGCGCGCAAGCGAGACACGAGGCGGTTCCGAGTCCGCTGTGAGGTCATGCCTCTGCCCCGCAACGAAAGACTTATTTCATCGTCAACCCGCTTATCCATTCCCTCATTCCTTGGAGTGCAGAATACCGCGTTAGGTCGACGTGCATCGGTGTAATCGACACGTACCCCTGCCTGATAGCGAAAAAGTCGGTCCCGGGGCCCGCATCCTGTTCCGGACCCGATGGCCCAACCCAGTAGATCGGCCGACCGCGGGGATCCTTGTCGCAGACTACCGCCTCGGCCTTATGTCGATGCCCAAGCCGCGTCACAGCTAACCCCTGAAGGTCCGGCCATGCCAGGTCAGGAACATTGATATTCAAAATGGTGTTCGCCGGGATGTGACTTTGCGCCACCCCTTCCAATAATAGCGTGACCACCCGTGCTGCCGTCTCATAATAAGCCATCTGTTCGCCGGCCAGGGAGACCGCCATCGCTGGCAAACCCAGGAAACGCCCCTCCATAGCAGCCGCCACGGTGCCGGAATAGAGCACATCGTCACCGAGGTTGGCTCCCGCGTTGATGCCTGAGATCACGATGTCGGGATCCGACTCGAGCAAGCCCGTTAGTGCGAGATGTACACAATCGGTCGGCGTCCCATCCACATAGTAGAATCCATTTTCCGCCTGCTGGACCCGAATGGGGTAATCCAGCGTCAATGAATTGCTTGCCCCGCTGCGGTCCCGATCCGGCGCCACCACCATCACTTCGCCAAGCGATGCAAGCTCACCGGCCAATAGGGCAAGCCCAGGGGCCCGATAACCATCGTCGTTGCTCAGCAATATTTGCAAAACCTACTTACCTCTCTCAGGTCTTGGAAGATGACTGTCGAAGATGTCGCCAAGGAAGGCCCCAACCGATGTTTGCCCGCGCGCTACGCTCTGGGCATCCGATGTGCTCGACATTCAGACTTCCTGATCTCAGAACGGAGAATCAATGACATAGAGCATTGTCTAGGATTTGGCATGAGCCCTAGATGCGCCTCTATGCCGCTCCACTACGTACGATATGCCTAATTTTGGGGTCATCGATAATCCGCGACTTCAGGAGGTCTGACATTACCTCATAGATGAAGGCAAGCCAGTCGAAGAGCCAGCAACGCTTTTGGCGCACCGACTTATTGTCCCGACCCTATCTGCCACGTTTCGCTGAACTGCCGCTAGAGGGGGCAACTCAAGATGTTGCCGGGAAGGTGCTGGGTCAGGAGCAATCGCGTGGCCGGCAGAGCGGTAGCTCGACCACCAGTTTGGTCGTCCGCCAGCGTGAGCGGTGGCGTCGGTCGAGAATCGACGCCAGTTGTGCGGCGGGAGTGAAGGCGCCGCGAGGCCATGACGATAGACAAGCAGCCATCCCAAGGGAGTCGCCGCGACGCCGGATCACCGGGCGAGCAGAAACTCGAGTAACGACTTCTGAGCGTGCAGGCGGTTCTCAGCCTCGTCCCATACCACACTCTGTGGACCTTCGATGACCTCAACGCTCACTTCTTCGCCGCGGTGAGCCGGCAAGCAGTGCATGAAGAGGGCGTCTGGGTTCGCTAAGGACATGAGCCGAACATCCACTTGGTAAGCCGTAAACCTGCGCAGCCGTTCGGCTCGTTCTGCCTCTTGGCCCATACTTATCCATACATCCGTGGCCACCAAGTCGGCGCCCCGAACAGCCTCGGCTGGATCACGAACGACGACCACCCGCGCCCCCCCCTCTGCTAACACCTCTTGACAGGGGTCGTAGCCCGCTGGACAGGCGACGCGTAGGTTGAATTCGAGCTGTCGCGCCGCGTGGATATACGAGTGACACATATTGTTGCCATCGCCTATCCACGCTACGGTGCGACCCGCGAGGTCTCCTCGCTTCTCGACAAAGGTCTGAATGTCCGCTAGCAGTTGGCAGGGGTGATGGGCGTCTGTCAAGGCGTTGATCACTGGAATAGAAGACCAGGAGGCGAAGCGCTCTAGTTTGTCCTGCTCGAACGTACGAACGGTGATGCCATCGACCATTCGGGATAGCACACGGGCCGTATCTTCGACGGGCTCTCCCCTACCCAGCTGCGTATCCGTCGGCGACAAGAATATGGCGCCTCCTCCCATCTGGATCATGGCTGATTCAAAAGAAACGCGCGTGCGCGTCGACGACTTCTCGAACACCATACCCAGCACGCAATTTCTCAAGGGCTGGTAAGCATAGCCCCTCTGATGCAATGCTTTTAACTCGATGGCGCGCCGGATAAGGTCGCGCAGCTCCGAAGGCGCCAAATCTAGGAGCGTCAGGAAATGGCGGGGAGGTACGCTTCTGGTTGCCGAGTTGGATATCGTCACGAGCGCACAGGCCTCGCATGTTTCGAGCCCCCAGGTTCCCTTGGGGATTTCATGCCCATGATTCGTCAATTCCCGCGGAAACCGTAAAACTCGCGAATCAGACCCCCGATGGCCTGAGCGGCAGACATCGCATCGGACTCGTCCAAGACAAGCGGTGGCAATAGGCGAATCACCCTGTCCGCCGTCACGTTGATCAGCAACCCGCGTTCAAGTGCCGTGAGCACCAGTTCCCCGCACGGGCGATCCAGCTCTATGCCGATCATGAGCCCTCTCCCTCGCACACTCAAGACTTCCCGAACGCCTTGCAACGCCTCGTTGAATGCCGCCCTCAAGCGCGCTCCTAGCTCCTTCGCCCGCGCCCTCAATCCCATTTCCTCGATGGTTTGCAACACCGCCAAAGCCGCACTGCAGGCAAGCGGGTTACCACCGAAGGTAGACCCATGGGAACCGGGAGACAGGAGGTTCGCAGCCCTACCTTGCACTACACAAGCTCCCATCGGTACACCGTTGCCCAGTGCCTTAGCCAGGGTCATCACATCAGGGGAAACGCCATGATGCTGCCAGGCGAACCACTCTCCGGTACGGCCGACTCCTGTTTGCACCTCGTCTAGCATCATCAACCAGTCCTGGTCCTCGCAGATGGCTCGCACGCCCGGCAGATAGTCATCACCCGGAACGTTGATTCCCCCTTCACCTTGAATCGGCTCGAGCAAAATAGCCACCACATAGGGATTGTTCCGCGCCACGCGTTCGATGGCCCCCAGGTCATCGTAGGGAACCCTCACAAAGCCTTTCACCAGCGGCTCGAACCCGGCTTGAACTTTGCGGCTAGCCGTCGCGCTCAAAGTCGCGAGCGTTCTGCCGTGGAAACCGTTTTCAGCGACGATAATGTGGGGCGAATCCACGTCTTTCCCATGTCCGAACTTCCGCGCTATCTTGATGGCGGCCTCATTGGCCTCCGCCCCCGAATTGCAGAAGAACACTCGTTCCATGCCCGCTCGATGGGCAATGTCGCTGCCAAGCTGCGCTTGCTTCTCGATGTGATACAGATTCGACGTATGCACCAAGAGACCGGCCTGATCACAAATCGCCTGCGTGATACGAGGATGATTATGTCCTAGGCAACACACCCCTATGCCTGAGATGAGATCAAGATAGCGCCGCCCTGACGTGTCCCATAGCCAAGCGCCTTCACCGCGTTCAAAGGTCACCGGTAGCCGGGTATAGGTATTCATCAATGCCTCGGTCATAGGAAAGTTCCTGCGCTCGCTCGAGAAGCAAAAAAGGGCAGCACGTACAAACGGCCACCCTTCCCTGGCCAGTATATGCCCCGATAGCGGATTTCGCAAACCTCGACAGGAAGGCCCCGTACACTCAAGTCACCCCTCAAACCCACAGTATTTCCTGAGACGCCGGCGTATAATTCCCCTCTGCCGCCAGTCTGGCGCCGCTCTCCTTCAAGGTGTCCGTGTATTCATGTGTGGAATTTGTGGGGAACTTCGCTTCGATGGGAGCCATCCGGATCGCCTTGTTCTAGACCGGATGATCGAAACCCTTGTCCGCCGCGGTCCCGACAGCGGCGGTTTCTTCACCGCCGGGCCTGTCGCCCTTGGCCATCGGCGACTGGCCATCATTGATCTCTCGCAGCGTGGCCATCAACCCATGCTCGATGGCGATCGGGCCATCGTGTTCAATGGCACCATCTATAACTATCGTGAGCTGCGCCGGGGATTGCAGGCTCGTGGGCACCAGTTCCTTTCCGACAGTGACACGGAGGTCATTCTGAAAGCCTATGATGAGTGGGGTGAGGACTGCCCTGCGCATCTCCACGGTATGTTCGCCTTCGCGCTCTGGGATGGCCGCCAACAGAGCCTGTTTATCGCAAGAGATCGGCTCGGCGTCAAGCCACTCTACTACCGCGCAGACGCTCAATCGTTTCGCATGGCTTCCACCACCCAGGCACTACTGGCGGCGGGCGGCATCGATACCCGGATCGATCCGGTGGCGCTACACCATCACCTGACGCTGCACTCCGTGGTGCCCGCTCCGCGCACCCTGCTCAAAGGCATCCACAAGTTACCCCCTGCCACCTGGATGAGGATAGGCGCGGATGGGCACCTCGTCTCGCAGGTGTATTGGCGTCTCGATGCAACACGTCCGCTGGAGCCCCGAAGCGATTCCGAGTGGGCTGAGGCACTCCATGACGAACTCCGATCGGCAGTTCAACGTCGACTGCGCGTGGCTGACGTCCCGGTCGGCATTTTGTTATCCGGCGGGCTCGACTCCAGCTTACTGGTGGCGCTGCTTGCCGAGTCGGGTGCATCGGATATCCAGACGTTCTCTATCGGATTCGAAGACACCCCGGAGGAATCGGGCAGCGAGTTCGAATACTCCTCCGTCATTGCCGAACGTTACGCCACACGGCACCATCAAGATCGAATCAGCAATGCTGAAGTGCTGCTCCGCCTTCCCGAAGCCGTGCAGGTCATGGCGGAGCCGATGGTCGCTCAGGATGCCATCGGTTTTTTTCTGCTCGCGGAACGGGTATCCCGACACATCAAGGTGGTGCAGAGCGGACAAGGTGCGGACGAAATTTTGGCGGGATACTTTTGGTATCCCCGCATGGCGCTGACGTTTGGCACCGACCTCGAACGGTTCCGCACGCATTACTTCGACCGCACCCATGAGGAGTTCCTGGAAACCGTGACGCCCGCCTTTTACGGTGACGACCACACCTCCGCACTCATCCAAGAGCGGCTCGCAGAGCTAGGGGCAGATACTTTCCTCGACCGCGTCCTGCGCATGGATACCACCATGCTGATGGTCGACGACCCAGTGAAGCGCGTCGATAACATGACGATGGCTTGGGGCCTTGAAGCCCGGCTGCCTTACCTCGATCATCACGTCGTTGAGCTTACCGCCCACATGCCACCGGCGCTGAAGGTGCGCGGGGGGGGTAAACAGCCACTGCGGACGATTGCGCGCGGGCTGTTGCCCGACAGTGTCATCGACAGGCCCAAGGGCTATTTCCCGGTGCCGGCTTTGAAATATATCCGCGGACCGTTGCTCGCCTTCATGCGGGAGATCCTCACCTCGAAAACCTGCCGAGATAGGCACCTGTTCCAAACAACCTACCTGGAGCGCCTCCTGAACGCCCCGGAACAAAACATGACCCCCCTGCGCGGTGCCAAACTGTGGCACGCGGCGCTCCTTGAACTGTGGCTGCAGTTGAACGTCGACAGCCCTCCTCGGCCCCATCGGGAGCCCTTCTTCTTGGCTACCCCCGACGACTTAACGACGGCGAGTACTCGCCAACGCTCCTCAGCCTAACTCTGTACGGGTAGCAAACAGCTCTCTCAGATTTCGCGAACGGGCGAGGGGCTCTATCCAAAAAGGGATAGCCCATTCTTTAGGTGTGCGAAAATACTTAGACTGTGTTTAGATCGTGGCCAGTCAACGAAATTTGAGAGGTCGTGCGATGGATGTTCTGGAACGAATCAGACAGCAGGTCGAGAGCAATCCGATCCTCATCTTTATGAAAGGAACACCGCAGTTCCCCCAGTGCGGCTTCTCTTCGCGAGCCGCCCAGGCGCTACAAGCGTGCAACGTCGATTTTGCCTATGTGAACGTGCTCGCGGATCCGGAGATATTCGAGAATCTTCCTCGATTCGCCAACTGGCCTACGTTCCCACAAATCTATATCAATGGGGAACTCATAGGTGGATGTGATATCACACTGGAGTTGTTCCAGAAAGGCGAGCTGCAAACGATGACGAAAGCGGCGGCGGGAAAAGCGGCCCCTGATCCATCGCAGTGAGAGGTTGTGAAAAAATCGTCACGAGCGGCCCGAGAGCCAGGCGGACGGCGCAAAGCCGAGAGACATATCAGATCGATAGACGGGGAGCGAGCACCGCTCAACGTCGCGATCGGGTTGTGTAGCAGGTTCTTTCACAACCTCGGATCCCGCGCGCAAAGGCAAACTTTATCCGCATCAACGGCCGCATCGCGTGACAGGCGAGGGGGCAGGGCAAGGTGTGCTGTTGCTCACAGGATCATGGACGGTGCCTAAGAATTTATCCGCCTCCAGACACACCGTCCATCGCTAGCCTGGTCTATCGCATGCAGGCGCTCCCGATGGGCAGCCAGTTCGGCGTCAGTGGCGCGGATCACTCGCCGGGGTGGGGCGTTAGGCGGCACAGCGGGAACGTTATGACCCGACCGCAGCTCAGCATTGAGGGGGGTCAGTTCCAGACTGACTTGCCCCCCGGTCATGGTCAGATAGAGTTCGGCAAGGATTTCCGCATCAAGCAGTGCCCCATGACGAACCCTTTGAGAAGTGTCCACCTTGTAGCGCTTACACAGCGCATCGAGACTGTTCTTCTGGCCAGGATGCCGTTGCCGCGCGAGAAGCAAGGTGTCCAGTATGGTGCAATAGTCCTCCAGAGAACCCCAGTCGCCCTGGAGTAATTTCAGCTCGTGGTTGATGAAGCCAACATCGAACGGCGCATTATGGATGATCACCTCGGCGTCCTTAACGAAACCGATCAAGCCAGCCGCGACGTCCACGAAACGCGGCTTGTCGGCAAGAAAGGCTTCACTGATACCGTGGACTTCTAGGGCTGCCGGATCGATCACCTGATCCGGCTGCAAGTAATGGTGAAAATACCGATCCGTCAGTCGGCGGTTAACGATCTCCCGGCCCCCGATCTCGATGATGCGGTGCCCTTGGAGCGGATCGAGGCCCGTGGTTTCAGTATCCAAGACTACCTGACGCATGGCATTCCCGCAGCAGTTGTTCGAGATGAAAAACAAGTCTTTCGCCATGGCTAGGAGGAGTAGGGCAAGACCATGGCCCGAGTCTAACCGCAACCTGGATGAGAAACTGGCGGCGCAATGACCGAGGCCCGGCCATGTTCAACCATCTCCTCCCCGCTGAACCGATACAGGAGCGCCTAACCGGCTAGCGATGGCGCCCCTTGCAAGCGCATCGACTCGCTCGTTGTCAACATGACCGCAGTGCCCCCGAATCCACCTCCATTCGACCTGGTGGTGTTCGCACGCCGCCTCAAGCTTCCTCCAGAGATCTGCATTCTTAACCGGTGCTCGGTCCGCCTTGAGCCAGCCGGAGCGCTTCCACTTAGGCAACCATTCCGTGATCCCTCGCTTGAGGTATTGTGAGTCCGTGTAGATTCGGACCCGACTGGGACGCTTGAGGGCTTGCAAGCCCTTGATCGCCGCCAGCAACTCCATCTGATTATTGGTGGTACGCGATGCGAAGCCTGAGAGGGTTTTCTCATGACCGCCGTATCGCATCAACACCCCCCATCCTCCTGGCCCTGGATTGCCACGACAAGCACCATCGGTAAATATTTCTACCGGCTTGCTCACCGGTCACCATCCCCCGTGCTGCCGGCATGAGGATACCCTTGCGGAAGGTTCGGCGATACCGACCGCCACCAGGCGACGTCGAGGTTGCCAACGCAGTTTGGCTGGCGTCAGGGTCGTCACGCGTTTGGTTGCAACCACTAGATAGGCACCCGAAACGCCCGTAGGGAGATGGCGCCCAACCCTCTCCAGGGCCTGCAGCCGATACATGAGGCGGACGTTGCGAAAAGGAGGGCGAAAAAAGTGGCCTCTGACACTCACTTCGTCGAAGCCAAGGAGGGCCAGCCAATCCTTCATGCGGGCTAACCCGACAAAGCGGCCTCTCCAAGGCGCCATCCCGCGGCGGCGCAGAAACAAACGCCAAACGCCGAACCAACTCCAAGGATTGAAGCCGAGTATTAACAGCCGTCCTTCAGGCACCAGAACCCGCTGGGCCTCACGCAAAGTATCGTGAATTCTGGAGGCGTATTCTAATGTATGGGGAAGTACTAGAACGTCGATGCTGTCGGACGCGATGGGAAGCGCCTCAGGGCAAGCATGCAAGTAGGGATAAGGGCACTCGGCGCACGCTTCATCGACGTCGACCAGCACCCGATGCAAGATACGGCTACTGGCGAGCAGATCGGCGTCTGCGATGCGACCCACCTGTAGCAAATGATATCCAAACAGGTTCGGCAGGATTTCGTTCAGCAATTGGAGCTCCGCCTCGAGTATCCAGCGGCCCGGGCAATTCGAAAACCAAGCGTGCAATCCCCGACGCATTTCGGAATGCATATCCGTTCTCTCAAGTCACCTTCGGTAATCCAAGCCTCCGGTGAGCAGCCCCGCTGCTCAATCCACCTCAGAAGCTATTTTAAACCGTCATGGCCGAGGGATGTAGCCACCCCCGAAAATGAAAATCGGGATTTTCACGGTAAAAATGTCGCGAGCGCCAGCCGAGCAAGGCGCGCGGCGGCGACAAAATCGTCGGGAACGATTTTGAACAGCGCTAAGCTGGCCCCGGAGCGAGCCCCAAGCATGGGGCGAGTCACAACCGCAGTGTACAAACGAGTACATGAGGATTCTGAACCGCCGCGCAACGCAGATCAGGCAAGCGCAGTAGTTTTTAAAACAGCTTCTTAACCAGGTAGGGTGCAAAATGCAAGCCCAAGAGTGTCGCGGTTTGCACCGATGAATGCAACCGGCGCTAACATGAAAGGCCGTCATGCACTGCGACCCAAGTAGCCAGGGTCATGGCGCGTCATGCTTGACCACCCCCCTTTTTTCATGACACTCCTGCGGTTTGATTTAGCGAGGGCCGTCACTTATGCTTAGCGAAACAATTTGACAAACCTGTCCGCTCTTCAAGGATTCTAGGTCACGGGAAATTGGCTCTCATCGTCATGTCGGTCAGCATGCCCGCGATAGAGAATAGTCGAGTTCTGTGAACGTATCGATTGCTCGACCCTAAGAAGCTGTTTTAAAAATGTCACGAGCGCCGGCAGAGCAAGGCGCCCGGTGGCAAGCAACCGGAGTGTACAAGGGAGTACATGAGGATTGCGAGCCGCCGGGCAACGCAGCTATGGCAAGCGCAGTAATTTTTAAAACAGCTTCTAAGCCATCCTTGGCGACTCCATTCCGCTTCCTAGCCAGGATGACGGGCGTATTCATCTGAACTCAGAGGGTTAGCGAGCAGACCGCATTTATCCTGGATTCTAGGTTCAGTACCATAGCCATCTATCTGGAGGACAAAGCAACCATGGAACATAAGCTTCCGCCCCTACCGTACGACAAGAGCGCTCTGGAACCGAAGCTCTCAACAGAAACGCTGGAGTACCATTACGGTAAACACCACGCCACCTATGTCGCCAACCTGAACAAGCTGATCCCGGGAACCGAGTTCGAGAACATGCTGTTGGAGGACATTATCCGCAAGGCTAGCGGCGGTATCTTCAACAATGCAGCCCAGGTTTGGAACCATACGTTCTATTGGCTTTGCCTCGCTCCTCAGGGCGGAGGCACGCCAGGCGGTGCCATCGGCGAAGCCATTACCTCGACATTCGGGTCTTTTGCCAGCTTCAAGGAACAATTTTCGAACTCAGCCGCAACGAACTTTGGCTCCGGTTGGACATGGCTAGTCAAGAACCCTGATGGTCGGCTTGAGATCATGAATACCAGCAATGCCGGGACCCCCTTGACAGAAGGTAAGACGGCGTTGTTGACCATCGATGTCTGGGAACACGCCTACTACATCGATTACCGTAATGCTCGACCCAAATACATTGAGGCATTCTGGGATCTCGTGAACTGGAATCACGCCGCGCAACAACTCGCGACCTGAAGCTTCCCCAGAACGCCAGAACGATCGAAAGCGCCCTTCGGGGCGTTTTCTTTGCCGTCTGGGTCATGGTCATCGTTTCGTTCAGGTTGGCTCTGGAGCATACCGTCGGCGCCAGACCTCGCAGCCGAACGCCTTGCGGCAAGGGTGTGTGCGGCCAGGATCCGGCCAAGGGTCGACTGTCCCAGGGGCCAAGATAACAAAACTGCCAAAACGTGACCCACGCCGCGGTCTGTTACCGCCCCACGTGCCACTGTTGGCCATGGAAAGCGGTGCGGGTCCTTATCTGTCTTATCGCCCAAGGGTCGCAGCCGATGTTGCCTTGCCCATAGGGACCCTGACTAACTCCTGACTATGGCCTACAATCTCAAGAAAATATTATGTCGGCCGATATGCGCAATATCCCCTACGCTTGTTCCTATATAGTCTTTATTCGCTGTAGAGTCCGTGCTAGCGTGGCCTTGACATCTCTCCATGTGTAAAGCACAGCGAAAAGGACACCTCTTGAGGCTTTCCGCCTTCGGAGCCTACCTCGGGTTAGTGGCTGGATGCGCCTCTGTGGGGGTAGTAGTAGACTCCGATCAGTCAGACGCCCATCGTCCCACCATACATCAAGAGCATACCCCACAGCACCCCGCTCCCGCTGCCAACGGCTACCGACCGCCCTTATCCCATGCGGCAGCATCGCCGAAGGAATCGCCCGCTGATGTTTGGGACCGCATTCGTGCAGGCCTGGCACTACCGGGCTATCAGCATCAACGGACTTTGGCAGCAGTCAACTTACTGGAGGGTAATCAGTACTACCTGGATCAGATAGCCGAGCGTGGCACGCGTTATCTGTACTACGTGGTAGAAGCGGTGGAGCAACGCCAGCTGCCGATGGAGCTCGCGCTACTGCCTATTATAGAAAGCAGCCTTCAACCGTTTGCCTATTCCCACGCGAGGGCGTCGGGTTTGTGGCAGTTCATCTCCTCAACCGCCCAAATCTACCAACTCAAGCAGAACTGGTGGTACGACGGCCGTCGCGATATCGTTGAGTCGACTCGGGCCGCACTGGATTATTTGCAACAATTACACGGCCTGTTTGGCGACGATTGGCTGCTTGCCCTGGCAGCCTACAATGCAGGTCAAGGCAGCGTGCGCCGAGCCATCGAGGCCAATCATCGACAGGGGAAACCGGGAGATTATTGGTCGCTGCAACTACCGACTGAAACGCGCAATTATGTTCCCAAGCTACTGGCGTTGGCGACTGTCATAGCGGATCCCGAGCGCCACTCGCTTACCCTCAGGAGTGTTATCAATAGGCCTTACTTCGAGCGTGTAACGCTCGATGGCCAAATTGACCTTGCTTTGGCCGCCGAATTTGCTGGAATCTCTCTAGAAGAGTTGTACATGCTCAATCCGGGCTTCAACCAGTGGGCAACCGATCCGGATGGCCCGCATCACCTGTTGCTACCTATGGGCACCACTGACGACTTTACGCAAGGGGTGGCGGCTCTGCCGGCAAAGCAGCGAGTCAAGTGGCAACGCCATCGCGTCCGGCGAGGACATACTCTCAGTGGTATTGCCCGGCGGTACGAGACCACAGTGGCGGTCCTAAAACAGGTCAATGACTTAACGGACTCGCTCATTCGAACAGGCGATAGCCTGGTCGTTCCGGTAGCCGCTCGTTCACTGGAGCAGTACACCCTAAGCGCCTCTGGGAGAAGAAACCTCATGCCGCACGTGGCATCGCAGCGGGCCACGGAACGTGTCTATGCGGTGAAGAAAGGAGACACTCTATGGCGCATCGCTCGCCATCACAACGTCTCGACACGCGACCTCGCGAAGTGGAACGGAATCGCGCTGAGCGATCACCTCCGCCCTGGGCAAAAGCTGAACATCTGGCTGCGTCCAGATCAGTCACGCAGTCCGACGACGCAATTAGCGGCCGTCACCTACGGCCCGTCGGTCACAGGCAAAACTACCCGCCGCATTCGCTATGTTGTGCGTCGAGGAGATTCGCTCTGGGATATCTCGAGGCGATTCAGAGTCACGGTGCCATCGCTGAGGGAATGGAACCGCATCACCGAGGATGGTCACATTAAGCCGGGACAACCACTTGACGTATTCATCGACGTTACCCAGCAACTCGAGAATACCTAAGAGGCTATTCTAAGAACTACTGCGCTTGCCTGAGCGGCGTTGCGCGACGGCTCAGAATCCCCATATACTCGTTTGTACACTGCGGTTGTGACTCGCCCCATCCCTGGGGCTCGCCCCTTCGGGGCCAGGTTCCCGCTGTTCAAAATCGTTCCAACAACGATTTTGTCGCCGCCGTGCGCCTTGATCTGCCGGCGCTCGCGACATTTTTAGAACAGCTTCTAAGCGTCTGTCCGGAGTCGTGGCCATCGATTTCGCACCTTAAGGTCTCTTTTTCCCCGGGGTGGTCACAAGGGACACGAACAGATATCTGGCGACTCGAGCGGGCGTCCCTGAACGATGCCCCGTTGTGCCAAGGGGTTCGGCTCTTCTTCTCCCCCAGACCGATGGTCTGGTTTCCTCTATAATAATGTACTCACGCCATCGTTGAATCTTCCCACCTCCCGTCAAGGGGGACAGGAAGCAGGGGCGGATCCTTCAAAGCTACATTCATCAGCCTCGACTCCTCGCTAGCACACCGAGCAGAGGGGCGGTGGGTGGTTACACATTGGTAGCGTAGAAGGCAGGTACGTGGCCACTGGCCAAAATGAGCCGGGCCTCGGAAAGTCGAAGCGGTGCAATATACACTGGGAGAACTAGGAGGATTCACCAAATGAAGAATGACTATCCAGCGCTTTCTTATGGCTCGCTTCAAGCAGGCACGACTTTCTTACACCCACCCGATCTACCAGAACTCGTCCACCTTGACAGCCCGGCAACTGATGTGATGACCGATTTTCGCTTCGTGCATCCGGTCACGGTGGAGCCGGACACGCCGATCGATAAGGCGTTAGAAAAGATGAAACTCGCCGGGGTTCGCCTGCTCCTGGTCACAGATGACGAACGCAACATCATCGGCATCGTTACGTCCAAGATCATCCTGGGAGAGGTTCCGATCAAGATCGTCCGCGAAAAACGTTTGCCACGGGCCTCCGTCACTGTCGCCATGGTCATGGTCCCGCAACCTGAAGTACCGTTGCTGGACATGAGGAACGTGCGAAACGCCCAAGTAGGACACATCGTTAAAACGCTCCAACAACTCGATCGGAAGCACGTTCTCGTCGCAGAAATCGATCCAAAGAGCAAACACCAAGTGATCTGCGGGCTTTTCTCCACGAGCCAGATCGGCAGACAACTCGGCGTCACCGTCGTTCCGGAAACGGCCGCCGCTCAAACCCTCGCTGAGATCCAACAGCAGCTCGGTGGAGGTTAGCGGTAGATCGGTGGATGAAACAGGATAAACGGCGTTGGTCATGGGCAGTTATAAACTTTCCCTGCGGCGGTAATCCCCCTCGGCGCAGAGCTGCCGGACGGCTTGTCCATGCATTGGCCCCAACGATCATGGCCTGCCGAAACGAGTCGGAAGCGCGAGTGCCATGCCCGATCGGCGGGAGCCCTAACTCGCAATGGAAGTGAATCGCACTCGTTCAGCCAACCGTGACGTATTGCGAGTGCTGCAGATTACCGATACCCATCTGCTCGCCGATGAACACGGATTGTTACGGGGTCACCAGACCGACCGTTCTTTACGCGCGGTCCTAGATCATGCGGCGCAACATAGAGTGCCACTGGATCTGGTGATAGCAACGGGAGACCTTGCGCACCACGCCGAGCCGGAAGCCTATGACCGTCTCAGAGGCTACTTCGAGAGGCTGCACACCCCGGTGCAATGCCTGCCGGGGAACCACGACAGCCCTGGCGTTATGCGGTCATGCTTCGTGCCTTACGGAATCGGATGCGCAGACATCTTCGACCGCGGGTGCTGGCGCATCATCATGCTCGACTCGGTCGTTGAGGCGCAGGATTGGGGTCAGCTGACGGACTCTGAGCTGGCTCGGCTCGATCAGGCGCTGTGGGATCTCAGCGACCGATACGCTGTAGTGTGCGTTCACCATCAACCAGTACCGATCGGCAACCCCAGTATGGACGACATGGGGCTCAGCAATGCCGATGAGTTCTTTCGTGTCATAGATGCTCGCACTTGCGTGCGTGTGATAATGTGGGGACACACACACAGTGAGTTCGCCGCCATGCGGCATAGGGCGCACCTTTTGGGTACCCCTTCAACGTGCTTCCAATTTGGAGCAAGCATGACCGGCATCGTGATCACTGACGCTTTGCCGGCTTACCGCTGGCTCTGGCTTTTCCCCGATGGCACTTTAGAAACCGGGGTGACCGCAGTACCCCTTGCAAGTCGGGCGTAACTCGACGCCCTGCAATTTTTTGGAGTGCGTTGACGTTGCTACCCAACCATCACTGCACTCGGTGAGGGAACCACCATGGCGCTTCCATCTGATCCGTAATGATCCGTAACGATCGGCTTTGGTCACCGTCTCGCAGGTGCGCGATGGGTGCGACCTCACCGTGCTTTGGGCCGAGGAGCCGTCCCTGCAGAGTGCTTAAGGGGGTGGTGAAGCGATGAGTTCGGTTGGGTTTGCTTTTTGGTAACGCTCGCATTATAAGCTTATTTCGCAAAACGGCTTTGTTGATCAAAGCTCTTCGGAAAACGTATAGATAGGTACGTTTCTTATTATCGTTTCTGGATAAAGGTCTATTATGGGATTTCTCGAGGGAAAGCGGGCCCTAATTGTCGGAGTTGCCAGCAATCGTTCGATCGCCTGGGGCATTGCGGAAGCGATGCATAGACAAGGAGCCGAACTCGCCTTTGCCTATCAGAACGAACGCCTCGCTGCGCGGGTGCAAGCTTTAGCCATGGAGGCAAAATCTTCTCTTACCTTTCCCTGTGATGTAGCGAAGGATGACGAGATAGAGGCCCTTTTTGATGCCCTAGAGAGGCATTGGAGGCGGCTGGACATCCTTGTACACTCAGTAGCCTTTGCTCCATCAGAGGAATTGAAGGGTGATTACCTCGACGCCGTAACACGGGATGGTTTTCGCACCTCCCACGACATCAGCTCCTACAGCTTCGCTGCGCTAGCTAAGCAGGGACGCCGCTTGATGCGGGGGACACAGGGCGCTTTGCTGACGTTGACTTATCTAGGAGCAGTTCGAGCGGTTCCGAACTACAACGTCATGGGGCCTGCAAAAGCCAGTCTAGAGGCGAACGTGCGCTATATGGCACGCGCGCTTGGTTCTGAGGGCATACGCGTTAACGCTATCTCTGCGGGGCCCATCCGAACCTTGGCAGCGGCCGGCATTGGAGATTTCCGTCGCCTCATGGACTTGGTGGCACGCAACGCACCGATTCAGCGCAATATCACAGCCGAAGAAGTGGGGAATGCAGCGGCCTTCCTATGCTCCGACCTGGCGTCCGGCATCACGGGTGAAATCCTGTACGTGGACGGGGGTTTCCATTTCTCGTATGGCGATCCTCTGCCTTCGTGAAGTCAGGTTCCAAATGGGCGCCACCGGGGTGTCGCCCCTTGCTTTTGGGACTGCAGGATTTCGGGCACAATATCGGGACAAGCCGTGTCATGAAGTTTACCCTACCTTTCATCGGCCGGCAGACGGTGGCGCCAAGACCATGCGGAACGATCGGGACAGGAATAATGGGCTAGCCCCCAAGGGCTGAGCGCCTCGGGGATGAGGCAAGGCCACAAGGGAAAGACATACAGGAGCCTGAACCGCCGCCTAACGCCCCTACGGTGAGGGAGGAGCTTTGACGACGGCTTCTTAGGTCTCCTGGCGGTTCGTAACTTGGTGTGGGATGACACGCCTGTGGCGGCTCTAATCCTGAGACTTGATATTACTGGCCAGCCGTTGCGCTGGATACCTTGGCAACAGGCCGTCATGCTCCAGACGAAAGAGCTGGTGGCCTGGAACGCGGGAAACACGGTTCTCACTTTCCGCGGTGGAATCAACCGGATTACCGGGCGCCGCTCTCAGGTTAACGTTAACTCCATCATCGCTGTTCGAGGCACGCCTCGTTACCGGGGCGCAGCGGAGAGCGTCCCTCCACTTTCCAACCAAGAGTTATTTCTTCGCGACGCCCATCTGTGCATGTATTGCGGAAAGCAGCTACCCGAACACCTCTTGACGCGCGATCATCTACTGCCCCTCTCGCGCGGCGGCAAAGACTGTTGGAGCAATGTTGTTACCGCGTGCCGGTTGTGTAATCACGCCAAAGGAGCCCGCACCCCAGAGGAAGCACGGATGCCGCTACTCGCGGTTCCCTTCGTACCCAACCGAGCCGAGTATCTGGTGCTTTCTAATAGAAGAATTCTCTGGGATCAAATGGAGTTCCTGAGGAAGCGGTTCCGGAATGGAAGTCGATCGACCACCGATCGCGAGCGCGCCCGCTTGTCCGATTTGTGGGGTACGGGGATGGCGCACAGCTGAACATCGGCCACACTCAGATTCTATCTCCGTACACCTGAATTTTCGCCTGGGTGCGAAGACCTTGCACCAGAGCATCAAAATCGTGGTGGGCGTAATCGCGCCGTAACCCCTCTTTAAGATCGCGTTTACGCTCTTCCTCTACGACCGTTGGATCGCCGTCCTTCACCGATTCCAAAGAGATGACGACCAAGTCACCGGAGCTGGATAGGGCGCCGTCGTATTGGGCTGTGTCTCCAACAGGATGCGGCATCCGAAAAAGCGTATCGCGGATCCCAGCCTCAACGGAGGAATCCCCCCGGCCAATGGTCCTCGGCGCGCTCCACTCGAGACCGAGGGACTCAGCCACGTCCGTCGGCTCCGCTCCGGCACGCAAACGGTCTAATAGCTCTCTTCCGACAGCGATTGCTCGTGCCCGGGCACGGTCGCTACGAATCGCCTGGGCAATCTCATCCCTGACCTCAGACAATGGCCGCTGTGCGGCAGGAAGATGCTCCTTAACTCTGAGCACCACGACCCGCTCACCGTCGAGGTCGATGAGATCACTATTGCTGCCATCTTGCAAAACCTCCGGGCTAAACGCAGCGTCGAGCACTTTCGGGTGGCTGGTCATGCCACGATCCCCGTCCTCTGAACGGTCGAATGGCTCGCTCACTTCGACCGATAATCCCAGTGCTTCGGCCGCCGTTTGCAGCTCATTGGGGTGCTCAAACGCGAGATCGGCTAACCGCTCGGTGTACTCAAAGAACAGCATCTCAGCTTGTTGTTGCTGATGATAACGCAGCAGTTCAGTACGCACCTCTTGGAAGGGTTTTACTTTTTCAGGGCGAACCTCGGTCAACCTGATAAGGTGAAAACCGTAGGACGATTGCACCGGAGCACTGATCTCGCCGACCTTCATCGAGAACACCACATCTTCGAAGGCCTTATCCATGACGCCGCGACCAAAGAAACCGAGATCGCCATCCGCCTTCCTAGAACCTGGGTCATCGGAAGCTTCTCTGACAAACGCCTCGAAGTCCTCTCCCTGCTCAATCCGCTGGTAGAGCTGCTCGGCCCGTTTCCGGGCAGCCGCCACCGTACTCTCATCGGCCTGGGCTGGAGCCGATAGCAATATATGGCTCGCTCGACGCTGCTCGGCAACCACATACCGTTGCCGCTCCGTCTGATATAACTGCTGCAGTTGTTCCTCGGACGCTGTGACGGTCTCAGCAAGCCCCTGACGGGAAAGCTCAATGAACTCTATACGTACCCGCTCAGGCTCTCGATACTCACCCAGATGCTGCTGGTAGTAAGACTCGATATCGGATTCCGAGACGTTCACTTCCTGTTCATAATTGCTCGCAACTATTCGCAGACCGGAAAAACGCCGCTGCTGCTCAAGGAGACGTAACACCGACTCTAAGTCTCGCTCCGGTAGCACCACTGACTGGGTAATGCCGGAAGAGAGCTGCTCGATCGACAGCGAGCGCCGCAGATCGTGCTCAAATGCACTTGCACTATATCCCTGAGCCCTTAACCAACGAGCATACTGACTCTCGGAAAAGATCCCCCCCTCGCGAAAAATCGCCTGCTGTCGAATACTCTGCGCAAGCTGCGCGTCTGAGATTCGCAACCCGTTTCGATACGCCGCTTGACTCAGTAACTCATGTTCGATCAGTCGCTCGAGCGCGGCCGTCTTAAGCTGACCCCCAGCGAACAGCTCATCGTCCAAGTCGCCCCCTAACAGGGCTCGCAGGTTTGCTTTCTCTTGGGCATACGCATGTTGCAGCTGTGGCTGGTTTAACTCCTGTCCATTCACGGTCGCCACCACCACGTCCGCACCACCCCCCAGGTACTCATGGATCCCCCACAGGGCGAAAGGTATGCTGATGAGTCCCACCACCACCCACGCGATCCAACCTTGCGCTCGATCTCTTATACCCTGAAGCATATAGCGGTTCTCTTAGTATCTGCATCTACATGCGACTGCGCGATTGCTAGGCGTATTCCGCCCTGGACGCTTTAGCACCACCAAGCCAACCCGGATGTATCTCCAGTACCTAACGCCTCACGGCTTGTTGTAGACTGCAGAATTGCTTGAACGGCGACGGCACTGGCCTGAGCTTGGATTGCAGGAAAGCCACACACGATCTCCCCGTGTGGGGACATCGCGAACGGCTACCAGCGGGCTTTCAAGTATGGCGGAGTGGACGGGACTCGAACCCGCGACCCCCGGCGTGACAGGCCGGTATTCTAACCAACTGAACTACCACTCCGGAGCTTGGTGGGTGCTGAGGGGATCGAACCCCCGACCTTCGCCTTGTAAGGGCGACGCTCTCCCAGCTGAGCTAAGCACCCGGAAGAAGAAGGGCCGCCGTCGGCGAGGTGCATGCTCTATTAATTTACTACCTCTCGCAACGCCTTTCCAGGCTTAAACACGGGTAACACAGAGGCATTGATCTGGATAGACTCGCCCGTACGCGGGTTGCGACCGCTTCGTGCTGGCCGCTCACGTACCGAGAATGTCCCAAAACCCAGTAATGTAACTGACTCCCCTTCTTTGAGAGATTGTGCGACCACTTCGAACAGCGCATCGACTGCTCGGGCAGCAGCTACCTTGGAAAGATCCGCTCTAGCAGCTACCGCATCGATAAGCTCCGACTTATTCATTGCCCTGATATCCCCCGCACCTTGCCGACATACAAGCGTCCATGTTTATCCTCCCCTCTTGTTGATTCACCTCGGCGTTGATAGCAGACCTATGCGCTTACGCCCTAGGATACCCGCTAGGCTATTACTCCTCGATTAGTGCCGTCAGAAACACTGCTTAACTCGATTCTTTATATCAACTGTCAAAAACCCCTGTCAAGTTGAGCTGTAATCGCCCGCCAGGGGGCTGACGCGAGACCGGTGATGTTACTCACTCAACCACCGCCAAAGCCTCTCAAGAAACAAAACTGAAAGCAGCCGTTTTCATGTCACCTTGTACCTCACGCGCGTTTCTTAACAGAACACCAACCCCGCGCGCGGGGTTGGGATGCTTAGAAGCTGTTTTAAAAGCTACTACGCTTGCCTGAGCGGCGTTGCACGGCGGCTCAGAATCCTCATGTACTCGTTTGTACACTGGGGTTCTGAGCCGCCGTGCGCCTTGCGACTCCGGCGCTCGCGACATCTATAAAACAGCTTCTTAAGGCTACCCATAACAAACCGACCGTTCAGGCTGGCGTTGGTCATCGTTTCGGCAGCTTGATGACCTTTGCCCTTGGGGCAAGGGACGCCGTGAAGACGTTCCCGCCGGCTTGGGTCCGGCATCCTTGCTGCCCCCCCCTTGCAGCACCAAGGGCTACGGCTTCCGAAGGCTTGGGCACCAACGGTGTGCTCCAGAGCAACTCTGAGGTTGTGAAAAAACCTGCTACACAACCCGATAGCGGCGTTGGGCGGTGCTCGC